>CAYZHY010000008.1:0-7387 GCA_964477525.1 uncultured Geitlerinema sp.
TCGGTACCACCATTGGTGCCACCATTAGTGCCATCACCAGTTCCAGATTGAGAAATAAAGTCGTTGCGATCGAGTAAATCGCTATCTACGCCATTGAGAACAGCTAGCAATTTGCCGGATTCCAGAATGGTGATATTGGTACTGAAAACACCAACACCTGTGGATTGTTCGATTAATAATTCGTCAAAGGTAATGCCTTGGGGAAGTTGTAGGAAATCCTCTAGGTCGTTGTAATCGTCAATAACATCAAAACTACCGGCTTCTGATGGTAAGGCAAACAAATCGGAACCGCTACCACCGATGAGGGTATCGTTACCTTCGTCGCCATTGAGGGTATCATTTCCCAAATCCCCAGAAAGGCGATCGCTTTGAATCCCGCCTCTCAAAGAATCGCTGCCTTGACCGCCAAACAGGGTATCTTCGCCATCTGCGCCGGTGAGGGTATCGTTGCCTTGGTTGGCAAAAATCAGGTCATTGTCTATCTGTCCTTCCAATAGGTCGTTGCCATCGCCACCTACGAGGGTATCCCGGTCTTTACCTCCCTGGAGGGTATCGTTGCCATCGCCACCAGAAAGTTCGTCGTTGCCGACATTTCCCTGAACGATATCATTGCCTAAGTCGCCAGAGAGGAAATCGCGATCGCTACCGCCAATGACAGTATCGTCGTCGCGACCGCCAAACACTGTATCTCGTCCGCTCCCGCCGTTGAGAAAGTCCTCGCCAGCATTGCCATTGATTTGGTCGTTCCCCAATTCTCCCAATATCCGGTCTTCGCGATCGCCTCCCAAAAGGGTATCTTCTCCTTCACTGCCAAAGATATTATCGCGATCGTCGCCACCATTAATCAAATCGTCGCCACGATTGCCAACAATCAGATCGACTCCCGACTGACCGAGGATAACATCATTGCCATCGCCGCCAGCCATGCTATCTTGGTCGCCACCGCCAAGCAGGGTATCGTCACCAACTCCTCCTTCAGCCATGTCATCGCCAAAACCTCCAACCAGAGAGTCATTGCCTTCATTGCCAAACAATTGGTCGTCGCCAATGCCAGCTAAAAGCGTATCGTTGCCTAAACTCCCAGATAAGCTATCGTTGCTTTCTTCGCCTTCTAGGAAATCATTTCCCAAACCGCCAACAAGTGAGTCGTTATCCAAACCGCCACGGAGAACATCGCTGCCGTCATCGCCAAGCAGGGTATCTCTGCCTTGACCGCCAATGAGTTCGTCATCGCCAGCACCGCCAAGTAAAGAATCCTGTCCTGTATTGCCAGAAAGAATATCGTTGTCGGCTTCGCCAATAATGACATCGTTGCCTAATTCTCCCAGCAAGCGATCGCGTCCCAATCCCCCTAAAATAAAGTCATTGCCGTCGCCACCGCCAGCAAAATCATCTCCCGCTCCTACATCGATCGAATCGTTGCCACCTTCGCCGAGGATGGAATCGTTGCCATTTCTACCTTCGAGAGTATCATCTCCCGGACCGCCGAGTAAGGTGTCGTCCCCTTCACCACCATCCACCGAATCGTTGCCGCTGCCACCATCGAGAAAGTCGTTACCGATTTCTCCCAGCACCACATCGTTGCCGCCAGCACCAGAGAGGGTATCGTTGCCAAAACCTCCCCGCAACACGTCGCTAGCCTCGCTTCCTACCAAACTATCGTTGGCGGCGTTGCGGTTTTCCGTTTCTAGTTCGCTGGCACGTTCTTGGTAAAAAGAAATGGCTTCGTTAATGTCTTCTGCACTGGTATCTTCATCAATTCCCGCTTCTTCGATAGAAATATTGCCTAAATGATTGGGACGAGCACCTAGATTGTTGTTGATGGCCTGTAGTGGCAGCGTACCATCGGACAGTTGGAAGGTTTCGATTTGCGATCCAGATTGCAACCAATCTAAAACCAGAAAGGCTTGGTCGCTTTCGGAGTCGGAGGCATATAGATGTTGGCCTTCGATGATGCCAGTGGTGGTGGTTTCGCTAAAAAGACCAATGCCAGGGGCAACCAATCGGTCATTGTTGTTGAACTGACCGCTGTCAAAAACTGTAATCAGACCATCTTCTACTGCGTTGTAGGTATCGTTGTTGGAACCGCCAAAAAACCACTGGAACTCGTCGGTATCCGTACCTTGGAAAACATCGTCTCCTTGCAAACCAAAGAAAACGGTGTCTTCTTGGCCGGTGAAGCGATCGTTGCCTACTGTACCGATGACTTCTGAAAGTTGCAACACGATGAAAAATCCCCCTCTTGCTTGAGTGACAATCCGGTGCCAGAGGCACAACTGTTGGTTCTAGATCGAGTTTACTGGCTATTGGCGGCCATCAAGAAGAATGGGTTGGTAGCCAGATTGTTTAAGAATTTTCGTTTGTAGACCGCCAAAGTTTTACCGTACCATCGGCACTGCAACTAGCCAATGTGCTACCGTCGGGACTAAATTTTACTGCTGCGATTCCGTGTGTGTGTTCTGCCAGCGTTGCTAGGCACTCGGCTGTATTGATATTCCATAATTTGATGGTGCCATCGTGGCTGCCGGTAGCAAAGATGGGACGATTGGGACGGATGGTGATGGAAACAGCGGGTAGTAGATGACCGGAAAAACTATGCAGGCACTCGCCTGTGGAAAGCTGCCATATTTTGATGGTTCGGTCCCAACTGCTGCTAATTGCTTTGCCGTCGGCGGTAACGGCTACGGCGTGAACGACGCCTTCGTGACCGGAAAGTTCCCCTATAGGTTCGCCGTTGGGTAGCTGCCAAATTTTAATTTTGGCATCTTGGCTGCCGCTGACCAGCAGGGAGTGGTTGGGGGAAAAGGCAACGCAAGTGACCCGTTCTTGGTGACCGGAAAGGGTTTTTTGCAAGTTTCCGTCGGGAAGATGCCATAATTTGACCGTGCGATCGCGACTGGCGGAGGCGAGGATTTGTTTTTCTTCTGGATTGTTGCTGCTGCGGATGGCTACTGCGGCGACTACGCTGCTGTGTTTTCGCCAAGAATGCAGCAAGGTGGGGGATCTTCCCTGGCGTAGCTGTCGCAAGTTCCACAACCAAATGGTGCCATCGGCACTGCCAGCAGCCAATAAATTGCCATCGGCAGTAGCGGTTAGAGAAACTACACCGTTGGTGGGTTCTGCTAGGACATGCAGCAATTCTCCTTTGTGCAAATCCCAAAGTTTAACTGCACCATCCCAACCGGCACTGGCTAGGATTTGCAAGGGAGAAATGATGGCAATGTCGGTGATTTCTTTAGGTGGATCGTCGGTGGTGATGTTGAGAACGCACTGCCAGGAGTTTTCTGCTGATGGGGAATGGGTAGCTATTGGCGAGGTTGTAGAGGGCATCTGGGTGGTGGCAGCAGGCATTGTGGAAATGTCAAAGGTGGGTAGGGGGCGATCGCTAAATAAGGTTTGCCAAATGGGTTCTACAGAATCGTAGCGTTGGTCGGCACGCAAAATGGCCGTGTTTAAAACTTCCCGTAGGGGATCGTTAATGGGATCTAAAAGAAAGTCTTGCCATACCCAGGTGTTGGATACCATGTCGAACAGATCGAAAGGCTGCATTTGCGTCAGCAAGGAAATACAGGTGACGCCCAAGCTGTAAATATCGCTGCTAAATTTGGCTTGTCCCATGAGCTGTTCGGGAGCGGTGTATTCAGCACTTCCCACGGTGGTGCCGGCTTTTTGGGTGGTACCGCTAACTCGTTTGACTAAGCCAAAATCTACCAAGGCTAGGGAACCGTCGCTGCGGCGAATGATATTTTCTGGTTTGATATCCCGATGGATGAATTTGTTGTTGTGTAGGAAGTTGAGAATTGGTAGGATTTCTTCTAAGATTTGTTGGATTTTGGTTTCGGAAAAATTGCCTCCTCGGGCAGCTTCTTGGGCGAGGTTTTCTCCCTGGATATATTCTAAGATTAAATATTGGCGATCGCCTTGTTGAAAAGAATTTAGTAAGGTGGGCAGTTGCGGGTGCTGGCTGATGGTTTCTAGCTGCAAAACTTCCCGCAAAAAAGAAGATTGGGCAGCTTGGGAGTAAGGACGAAATTGTTTGATAACGCAGGGGTCACTGGTGGCTTTTTGTTCGTCATCTCCGATGAAGGTTTGGCTGATACCGCCCTGGCTTATGGGAGAACGAGCGCGATAGCGATCGCCGAGTAGCAGTTGGGCACCGCAGTTTTGGCAAAATTTATTGCCAGGGGGATTTTCTGGTTTGGGACATTCGGCGTTTACGCAGTAACTCATGGCCAAGCAAATCTGAGAAGGGCAAATTTAGGTTCACGATACCACAATTATATTTCAGGTGATTCGATCGGTGGCTGTTTCCTAACGTAGTTACCGACAAGGGATGACATCGATCCCAATACAACAGCATTCGCTGTCACGTTCGGCAAGTGCATAAAGAATAAATTGGGTTACAAGCTATTTTTACAGTTTTTGCGTTTTCCCTGTAGGGAAGGTTCGCGAACCTCCCCCAGTTAATTTCCCATTTGCTATCTCTAGCCAATCGACAGGCAAGCGATCGCATTTTTTGAACGTCAATGATTTTCTGAGAAAATGCTTAAAAATATATGAAATTTTCACCAGATAGAAACAAGTTCGTTGCTATTTTGTATAGTTTGTTTGGGAATTTTGGAGAAACTTGATAAACTAGGGCAGCGATTATTTTGACGGTCAGTTTCGTTCGTTGGTCGTCTCGAATCTCAATCGCCACCAGGAAAAGCGACTGCAGCGATCGCTGCGTTAGTAATCCCTACGGGGAAATTATTGTGGTTTAAACCGAGGAGAGGAACGGATGAATCCGTCTCAAGAAGCCCTAGAGATTCTCCAGCAAACAAGCCGAACTTTCTACATTCCCATTGTTCGTTTGCCGCCAAAACTACAGGAAGCCGTTGCGTCGGCTTATCTGTGCATGCGTGCCATCGATGAAATTGAAGATAGTGCCGAACTGCCCAATCCCACCAAAGCCAACTTACTACGAGACATTAGTTTAACTTTACAATCGGCAAGCGATCGCGATAACT
Source organism: uncultured Geitlerinema sp. (assembly GCA_964477525.1). GTDB lineage: Bacteria > Cyanobacteriota > Cyanobacteriia > Cyanobacteriales > PCC-9228 > PCC-9228. The sequence continues at coordinate 5,010 of CAYZHY010000008.1, forward strand.
TCGCCAATTTTTCGTTTTTAAAGCATGACCACACCCATCCCCTTGCCGAAGTCACCAGACGCATTGACGAATGGGCTTTATTAGCCCCAGACAGCATTGCACCGAGAGTTTGGGATGCTACAGCCGCCATGAGCGATCGCATGGCCTATTGGGCAGAATGCAATTGGAACGTACGTACGGAAGCCGATTTAAACCGCTATACCTTTAGCGTAGCTGGTGTTGTGGGATTGATGCTATCCGATTTGTGGGCTTGGTACGATGGTACCCAAACCAATCGCACCCATGCCATCGGTTTTGGTCGCGGCTTGCAAGCCGTCAACATCCTCCGCAACCACAAAGAAGACCTAGCTCGTGGTGTTGACTTTTTCCCCGATGGATGGTGCAGCAGCAACATGCATGCCTACGCTCGCCGCAACTTGCAGCTGGCAGATGCCTATACCAATTCCCTACCTGTAGGACCAGCTCTTGACTTTTGCCAAATTCCTCTAGCTTTAGCCAAAGCCACCCTCGATGCCTTGGATGAAGGTCGCGACAAATTGGAAAGACAGGAAGTCATCCAAATTATTCATAAGTTAGAAGCCGGTGCTACACCAACCTAGGAAGTACAATTTTGTGGCATAACGTCAGCAAGAAAAACGCTGGTAGTTTTTTCTATAGATAGAAAAAATAGGGTGCATTTGAGATGCACCCTATCGCATTGAAAAATTCAGTCGCAAGTTTAGCAGGAAATTCTAGAGACTAGAAACGCCTCCTTCAAAATCCTCTTCAGTAATGTTGGTGGCATCGATGCCGGTCAAACCAGCAACGGCATTGCCGTTCACTGAAATAACCGTGCCACCTTCAGCTTGCGTAATGGTCAAATCTTCAAAGGTTAAATTGTTGGGTTGTACCGGGAAGTCGCTGCTAGGCAGGACCAACGAATCCACCCCATCTTCAAAATCGGTGATGATGTCAGCACCGGATACAGCACGCAACAAGAAGCGATCGGAACCTTCGCCACCAGTCAGCGTATCTTCTTGCAAGTCACCGCTGAGGAAGTCGTCACCGTTGCCACCAGTGATGATATCGGCTTGCTGGCCGCCAAAGATGGTGTCGTTACCATTGTTACCATTGAGCGCATCCTCACCTTGACCGCCAAAGATGAAATCGTCGCCATCGTCACCGTTGGCATTGTCATTGCCTTGACCGCCACTTATGAAGTCGTTGCCGTTACCACCGCCGATGACATCATCTCCTAGGTCGCCGTTGAGGGTGTCGTTGCCGTTGCCACCCCGAATGTTGTCGTTTTGCTGACCGCCAAAGATAACATCGTTGCCGTCGCCACCATCTAGGTTGTCATTACCCTGGTTGCCGAAGATGAAATCGTCGCCAGCGTCGCCGCGAACGTTATCGTTCCCGGAGAAGACTGCAACACCATCGTTGCCGCTACCGGCAGAGACATCATCGTCGCCTTCAGTACCTTCTAGAGTGTCATCTTCCTCGGAACCGACGATTTCGTTGATTTCGTCGTCATCATCGTCATCGTCGTCATCATCATCATCATCGTCATCGTCGTCATCATCATCATCGTCATCATCGTCGTCGTCATCGCCATCGTCAAAATCAGGCACTTCATCGTCGGTGTCTTCTTCGCCACCGTCGGCTATATCATCGCCAGTATCGGGCACTTCATCGTCGTCGTCATCATCGTCTTCTCCGGCTTGTTCTTCCGCCGCTTGTACGTCAATATCAATGGTCTTATCGAACAGAGAAAAGCGTTCTCCATCGGAAGCATTCCAACCGAAGCTGACAGTTCCCGTAAAGCCTTCATCAGGTTGGAGAACCAGCGAGTTTAGTTGGCTAGCGGAGATTGTTTGTTCGACACTGACAGATTCGCCATTGAGCAATAGGGAGGCGTTTTGTGGTAATTGAGTAATGCGAATGGCATTGAGAGAAGCCCCTTGAGAGTCAGAGAAGGCTTGGGCAAAAACATCAACGCCTAGTTGAACTTGACCTTCTACAGAAACGCTTCGTTCAATATCGACGTGCTCGATTTCGGGAGGCGTGTTGGTGGTACCGCCACTGCCAGTGCCACCACCAGTGCCACCGCTAACTTCAGTATCCTTGGAAATGGTTTTCGTCACTTCCTGGGTGTTGCCAGCCTCATCCTCAAAGCTTAACGATAGGCTCAGTTCGCCATCGCTGAGGGAAGAAACATCGATACCATCAATGGTTTGGTCGGCTTGGGTGACGTTACCGCTGTTTTGGATTTCGTTGCCCTCGCTGTCAGTGATGGTGTAGCTGAAGGAGGAACCTACTTCCACACTGCTGAATTGGAAAGCAAAACTGCTTTCGTTTTCAACACTGATGGTATTGGTGTTGAAACTGACACTGTCACT
>CAYZHY010000008.1:7487-8899 GCA_964477525.1 uncultured Geitlerinema sp.
GCCGTCTCCACGAAACTGACGCTACCCGTAGGTTCTGTGGCATCGATTTCTACAGACAGGGCATCGGAAGCTTCGCTGGTATTGCCAGCCATATCGTCTGCCGTGACGGTAATATTGTGTTCGCCTTCGGATAGGTCGCTATCGGGGGTAAACGTCCATTCCCCACTGCTATCTGTATCGGCGGTTCCTAGCTCCCCGTCTACATCGCTGATGAGGGTAACTTGACTGTCCGCAACGGCACCGCTACCACTGAATGTTGGTTGGGTTTCTTTGGTGAGATCGTCTGTATCCGAATCGCCAGTATCCGAAGCCGCTTCTAAATCTGGCTGTTCGGGAGCATCTGGTGGTGTGGTATCGATTTCTACAGATAGAGCTTCGGAAGCTTCGCTGACATTACCAAACCCGTCTTCTGCCGTGACGGTAATTTCATGTTCGCCTTCGGATAGGGCGTCGCTAGCGGTAAAGCTCCACTCTCCATTGCTATCAGCGACAGCTACGCCTAAGTTGCCATCGATATTGCTGGTGATGGTGACCGGTTGATTGGCAACCGCACCACTACCGCTAAACTCAGGTGTATCCTCGCTAGTAAGGTCGTCATCCTCCTCTTTTCCTAAGTCAGAGCTAGCTACCAAATCGGCTGGATTGGGCTGTTCTGGCGGAACAGTATCGATCGCTTCGCCCTTGATATCGAAGCTAAATTCTTCATCATTGTAGGGAATGGTAACGCTCGCTTGACGAACCCCTGTATCCGATGGGTTGAATTCTATGTCGAAGCTGGTGCTATCAAAAGATGATACGGAGTCACTAGGTTCTGTAGTAATACTGAAGTCGCCAGCATGGGGACCGTTAATGGCAATGTCGCTTAAACTCAGCTCCGTGTCGTCACTGCTGGGGTTTTGGATGGTAAAGGAGTGGGTGACGCTGTTGCCGAGTTCGATGCCATCTGCAATGTCCAGGTTGGTGAGCTGGTCCACCGAGTTGGCATCCATGGTTTGGCTGAGATTGCTGAAATCCGTGCCATTGGCCACTTCGGGAGAGCTACCGTCGGCAATACTAACGCCCGTTCCTCCATTATTGTTGGGACCGAGAACGCTGATATTGACACCCGTTACCCGTTCGAAGGCACCAAGGTCGCGTGCATTTTCAGCGGCAAGACCTCGCTGGTCTTCCGATTCGGGACTGCCAGTTGCAGCGTCAACGGCTGCGGAACTGGATGTTAGGGCATGTGTTGTGGTGGGACCACCGTTTTGGTCGAGAGCTTCCAGGTCGCTGCCGCTGACAACATTGCTTGTATCGTCAAATACGGCATCGTTAGAAACGGCCAGCAAATTGGCTTCGTTTAATGTAATTTCGTTGCCGGTGCCACCAATATTGACTTCGGCATTGCTGCTACTGCCAGCAATTACTGAGTT
>CAYZHY010000008.1:8999-62192 GCA_964477525.1 uncultured Geitlerinema sp.
CGGTGCCACCAATATTGACTTCGGCATTGCTGCTACTGCCAGCAATTACTGAGTTTTCAGACGTAAAGTTGGCGCTATTGTTGTAAATATCGCCGCCGTTGTTCGTGCTGTCGTCGTTATCGGTGTTATCAGCAACCGTGCTGTTGGTAAAGTTGGTATTACCGTTGGTAGCGTTGTAAATACCGCCGCCTGTTCCAGCACTTGCTACTTCGTTGCCGGAAACAGTACTGTTAGTGAGGTTCGCGGCACCATCGTTGTAAACGCCACCGCCTTGGTTGGTTGCTTGGTTGCCTTCTACAGTGCTGTTGCTGAGGTTGGCTTCGCCGTTGGTAGTGTTGTAAACGCCACCGCCTGCATCGGCTTGGTTGCCTTTGATAGTGCTGTTCGTAACCCCAACGGTACTGCCATCAGCGTTCAAAACACCGCCGCCTTGGTTGGTTGCTTGGTTGCCTTCTACAGTGCTGTTGTTGAGGTTGGCGTCGCCGTTGGTAGTGTTGTTGTAGAAACCGCCACCGCTCGTGTTGGCTGTATTGTTTTCTAGGGTGCTGTTGTTGAAGGTAGCTTCACCATTGGCGTCGTTATAGAAACCACCACCGACATCGCCTTGGTTTCCGGAAACAGTGCTGTTGGTGAGGTTGGCGGTACCATCGTTCAAGAAACCGCCACCTTGGTTGGTTGCTTGGTTGTTGGAAACAGTGCTGCTACTGAGGGTGGCTTCGCTGTCGGTATTGTTGTAGATACCGCCACCTGCATCTGCTGCGTTGCCGTCTACGGTGCTGTCGCTGAGGATGACATCTCCCTGTTGGTTGTAGATACCACCGCCATTGGTAACACTATTACCACCGGTAACGGTAATATTTTCTAAGGTTAGCTCGCCGTTGTTGAGAACGTGGAAAACGCGATCGCTAAGACCGCTTGCATCAATGGTAGCTGGATCGCTACCGGTGGCGCGAATGGTAACGTTGGTACTGTTAATGTCTAAGTCGCCTGTTTGGGCAGCGTCTTCGCCACTACCGCCCACACTGAGACTGTAAGTTTCTCCACCGGTCAGCTCGATCACGTCTCCATCGCTGGCGCTGAGAATGGCATCCCGTAAAGATAGTCCCGATCCTGTATCGGCATCACCATCCGCTTCGTCATCAGTTGTGTCGACATTGAGAGTGATGAAAATGCCAGCGTAATGCTGCTGGGTGGCTGCTGTAACTGCCAAAGGAGAGGTAACATTTCCAATTTGAACTTCTAAATCCCAATTGCCCCCCTGTTTGGCATTACCGGTAATGCTGGTGCTGGCAGCGATATTGGCTTGCGTTAAAGTGGCGAAATCCTTCAAGAAGGAAGCCTCGTGGGTCACGCCAGCAACCCGACAACCATATAGCAAAATATCGGCATCTTCTGCCAATGCCGACTGCCAACCTTGAAGTTGTTCTTGATAGCGGGAAATTGTCTTGTGACTGAGAACGCTGTTGCCTAAATAGATACAGCCAGGAGAACCGTGAGCGATAATGTGAACTGCTTGTAGCTGGCTGCTGTTTTGTAGGGTTTCGCTAATTTGTTCGATGCCATCTCGACCCGAATCCAGCAAAATGGCTTGGGTTTCCGGGTTCAAACCTGCCATCAAAGTTTGATGGTCTTCGACCGCGGGATCGATAAAAGCAATGGCTTGGTAACCAGTTTGAAGCGTTGTTGGCGATGGTGCATCGCCTTTAGAAAGCGTAGGATTTGAGACTATATTATTCATGGTGTATCTCCGGAAAGAAAACAGTACACAATTGACTAGCTATTTACTAGCTAATTGTAGATGCAAATCGATCTAACAAGTACATTTTTGTACTTAATCCCCAAAACTTAACTTTTGTAAGTTTTTGAAAAAGGGGATAATCTTTATAGAAGTATATTACATTTCCTTTCAACAATTTGTCAATCTTCTGATACATGAAAATTAATTATTGAAATGTGCAAAATAAAAAACAAGTTTTTCTTCTTTGTTTGAATGTTATAACAAGTATATCCCCCCTATTATTTGGCAAAACAACGCCCTCGAAACAGCTATAAGCTGCTTCAAAAAATAGCTTCACGAACCTAAATGGCTTGAGTCAACAGCCATGTCCTTAACTATTTACGATTGTTAACGTCAACCTTTGAATGTCTACAGCATTGGGTAATGTTTTGTTAACCTCAAGTACGTACAAATCCGTAAGTTCTTTTCAAAATTTGTTGTACGAATACCCATTGTCATCCTACTTTCTATACCTCGCTAGTTTGGACGAACACTATCACCTGTTCCCGAAGACGGACTTATCTAAAAAGTTCCCACATGGAACCTTGAAATAATCTAGGCAACTTCTAGAAGAAACATCAAGCCAAACAGCTGTCATTGCAGGGGGTTTCGCTCTCTAGAGACGAATTAGAGTTGCTTTCATTAATTCTATAAATCAAAACAAAAAAAAAAGAGAAGATTATCTTATAAAATATTATCCTTCAACAAATCTCGGTAACTGTGTATTTGTGGGATTTTCTACAACGCTGGAAACAGAGTTGCTTGGTTTATGACTTTACCGTTGTTTCTACCAACTCTCGATTGTGAGGTACCAGCAAATCCTCCATATCCGGTCCTGCGGGGATAATTTGCCCGGGATTGAGGGGAAAGAGATTGCCGTAGTAATCCCTTTTTACCTGTTCCCTGTCGCAGGTATCGCGAACCCCGGGAAGCTGGTAGATATCTCGCAAGTATCCCGACAGATGCTGGTAATCGCGAATGCGGCGGCGGTTGCATTTGAAAAGACCGTAGTAGGCGACATCAAACCGCAACAATGTGGTAAACAGGCGCACATCTGCCAGCGTTAGCTTATCCCCACATAAATATCGCCGCGTTGCCAGTATGGATTCAACTTCATCAAGGGTAGCAAACAAGTCCGCACAGGCGCGATCGTATGCCTGTTGAGTTTGTGCAAAACCGCAGCGGTAGACACCATTGTTGACTGTTTCGTATATTTTTTGATTCCAAGTATCGATTTCTGTTTGTAAGGATTCTGGATATAGGTTTAAATCTGGATTTTGTGCAAATTCATTCAATGCTGCATTCAGCATCACAATAATTTCGGCACTTTCGTTATTGACGATCGCTTGTTTTTCCTTATCCCACAAAACCGGTACGGTGGCACGACCTGTATATCCCGGTTGCAGTTTCTGATAAAAATCCGCCAAACGCCGGCAACCATCTTTCTCTTCTTCAAATACCCAACCCCCAGCCAACGGATCGGGATAAACCAGACAAACTGAAATACAATCTTGCAAGCCTTTCAAAGCACGCACCACTAAAGTTCTGTGCGCCCAAGGACAGCTCATGCCCACAATTAGTTGATAGCGTTCCGATGCTGGTGGGTGAGGAGAATTGGTTTCTTTGCTTATCCAATGGCGAAATTCACTTTCCGGTCGCTTGTATTCTCCAGTACGGCTGCGCGGTGCCAGTTTGGACATCATCATGTGCCACATGCGGGTCCACACAAATTTGCCCAAACCGATAATGAGTTTCGGGGGAAGGGAGGCGCGGGGTTTTGAATTTGAATTGGCAGACATAAACAATCAACTGGGAATATTTTGTTTCTTTCGATCATCTTTACATATAACATTTAAAAAGGCGATGGTGGGGAGCCATCTACGTACGTTTACATGCCCATTGTTCGTGCTATATGCTGAAGCCATGCCTACCAAACTAGTAGAATCGGCTATCGCTCGTTGCATGGAACGAGCGCGTTTGGCACGGAGAATTCCCCACAAAAAAATGCACAATTTTTATGCCTCGTAGAACCCCAACTCTGACATACGATCGCGGTACGTTGCTTCTCCATCCGCCACCAAAAGGAAAAGCCTGGATTGATTTCTTTACATGGGACGATCGCGTGGAAAAATTTCGCGCCCCAGCGATTTGCTATCGTGCTTTGGTGGAGGCTTTGCGTGCCGAATCTACCCATTTCGCCGATGAGGCGCAAGGGTTTATGTCGTTAGAGCTGGTTCCCCGTTGGGAAATGTCGCCCTATCCCCACCAACAGGAAGCTTTGGCAGCTTGGAAGCAGTCGCAACGTCAGGGGGTGGTGGTACTTCCCACGGCTTCGGGGAAAACCTATTTGGCGCAACTGACGATGCAAGCAACCCCTCGCAGTACGTTGGTGGTGGTGCCGACGTTGGATTTAATGCATCAGTGGTACGCTCACTTGGAAGCGGCGTTCCCGGATAGGTCAATTGGGTTGCTTGGCGGTGGTTCTCGCGATCGCTCGCCGATTTTGGTGGCTACCTACGACAGTGCCGCCATTCATGCGGAAACTTTAGGCGATCGCTATGCCTTACTTGTATTTGACGAATGCCACCACCTGCCTACGGATTTCAATCGCGTTATTGCCGAATATGCGATCGCGCCCTATCGATTGGGATTGACCGCTACGCCAGAACGCACCGACGGCAAACATGCGGATTTGCAGTATTTGATTGGTCCGGAAGTTTACAATCGCACCGCCGCCGAATTGGCTGGAGATGCCCTAGCCAACCACGAGTTGGTGCAAATTAAAGTGAATCTTTCCCAAGCAGAACGCCAAAAATACGACGAACTCATTCAACAACGCGATCGCTTTCTGCAAAAATCCAAAATTTCCCTCGGCAGCTTGCAAGGATGGCAGCGGTTCGTGCAAGCCAGCGCTCGTTCGGCGGAAGGTCGCCGCGCCATGTTAGCCCATCGGGAAGCCAAGGCGATCGCGCTGGGCACTGACGGCAAAATTCGCGTACTGGCAGACTTACTTGCCCAACACTATCCGGAAAAAACGCTTATCTTTACTGCCGACAACGCCACGGTCTACCGCATTTCCCAAGAATTTTTAATTCCTGCTATCACCCATCAAACCCCTGTCAAAGAACGCCACGAAATCCTGCAAAACTTCCGTCAGGGAACCTACAAAACCTTGGTGGCTTCTCAAGTTCTCAACGAAGGTATCGACGTTCCCGATGCCAAAATTGCGATCGTCTTGTCGGGAACGGCTAGCAAGCGGGAACACATCCAACGCCTGGGCCGGGTTTTGCGCAAAGGTTCCCAAAATGACAAGCAAGCAATTCTCTACGAAGTGATTGCTGCCCAAACTTCGGAAGAAAAGGCTTCCCAACGACGGCGCGGTGAGAAAGCAAAATCCCAACCATCGAAATCGCGGCATTTGGAACCTGTTTCCCCACAAAAATCGGTGTACTCGTTTCCCCAACGCCCAACCAGACGCGCGGCGGAATCCCGGGGAAGTTGGCAGGAAGGGTATAAAACGGAACAACAGGAGGAAACCGATAATGGTGGCGATGAATGAGGATTGCGATCGCGAATGAATATTGACAAAATCCTCTGGTAGTGATATATTATAAATACGAACAATTTTATAAATTTTTTGGGGTCAAGGAAAATTTTCTCCCTGCCCCAGATAGGGGAAATAGCTTTTTTTGCAGACGTTTCGCTCAAACATCTAGGCAGGGCAAAAATAATAAAAATATTTTCGCGCAGGTTGAATGTTTGGGTTGGAGTGTCCCATTTAACTCCCCCTTTTTTACGGCGAGTCTCCTCACCCTATGTTCTTTCTATTGTAAAACAATCATTTGATTTTGTCCAGTACGCCCAGAAATTTATTTTCAATTCATTTTTGGGAATAGCAACGCTTCCGGTAGGTGGGCCATGCCCATCCTACAAAATCCTTTTTTATTAGGCATTCTTACCAGTAAATTCGGCATAAATTCTATTGGCTGTTCCCAAAGAAGGCAGGATACACAAAAGCAAATGCTGGGGAAGTGGGAATGCGATTGCCTTGGCGGTCTTCCACAAGAACCGTTTGCAATTGTTCGTCCCAGCGTGCGATCGCCGTGCGATCGCCAAATTGGACTTCTTTTTGCCCAATTTCTTTCATATTTTCATGCACGAACTGATGGCTATCCCCTGCAAACTCATTGTGAGGGGTAGCATTGCTGTTTTGCCAAATGTAGCTGACAATTTCCTTGGGATGGCGATCGAGTTGGTCTTGGTTGCGAACCGGGAAAATGAGGCGACTGTCCGTATCGTAGCTACCGTAGGGATATTTTTGATAATCTCGTTGGTAGCCAGTATCGGTGGAGAGAATTTCACTGTCGGGATGTTTTTCCAACCAAGCACCTAGTGTGGTTTTAACGACTGGAATTCGGGGTAAGGTTTCGTTGACTTGCGGACCAACCACCCCCAACGCCCAAGGTTGGGCAAATAAGCTATCGTCGCTGCGGTCGTACATCACCAAACAACTTTGATAGAGTTTTCCGGAAACGCCAAAGGTGGTATTTCCCCTTTCCACCACCACGGCTGTATCGCATAAAGGACAGTAAGTGACGCTGACGTTGGTACCGCCGATGCTGTCGTTGACGATTTCATGCCAGTTTAAAATGCCGTAGGGATAGGCTTTGGCTTCGCCGTTGACAACTACACCAAGGACTTTTTCATTTTTGTCGAAGGGCGTGGTTTCGGCGGTATCAAATTTGGGATTGTCAACGCTGGGGATGCCATCTTTTGGCGGTCCGCCGTTTTTCAGTTGGTCGAGGTTGATGCGGCTGTTTTTTTCTGGTTTGACGTTTTGTTTGCGCAAGTCTCCCAGTTCTTGGCTTTGGTCGTGGAAGTGTTGGGTGAGGTGAAAGTTTTGCAGTTTGAAGTTTTCCCATCCACCAGCGCGCAGAATTAAACCACCAACAATCAGGGCAACGGTAGATGAGGAAGCGATCGCGATTTTGAAAACGGTTTTCATCGTCAGGTATCTCCCAATTATAGCAAAAACCACAAGCGATCGCGGCAGGAAGCGATCGCAACTCTATCTCCTATACTGGGAGGCATTCCTGAACATTTGCCGATCGCTGTCTGAGAATTTGATAAAAAATAGCACCTGGGGGAAATCTTGACAAATTTTTTAATACCATTTCCTTAAAAATATGCAAAAAATAATTGAGGCGTTTTTGTAGGGGCGCTCACGCGTTGCACCCCTACTAGGTCAATAAAAAAATATGGTATTATATCTAACAAGCTAATTACTTGCTTTTGTTGCCCTGTAGGTTGCATTTCTACGGTTACGCCATTCCATAACTCATAGCGATCGCAGCTATCGGCATACCAATCGAAAAATTTTTCCGACGTCATCTGCTGCTGGCGAATGACACGAACCATAGAACCTTGCCTCCTGCGCGATCGCTTTTATTTGTATATTTTTCCCCTTAAAATAAATAATTGACAAAAAAACCAATAACGAAATATTGTTAATTTCCAGTATCTCCTCCTTTGTGGTTTTATAATAAACCAAGCAAAACCATCACTTATGAATGCTACCATCCGGTAAAATCATCCCTGTCAAATTCGCCCCCGTAATTTTGATAAATAAACGGTCTTTGGTTCCCACCTTGGCATCGCGCAGGTCAGCACCGCGCAAATCAGCACCGCTAAAATCAGCACCAATTAAATTCGCTCCCCGCAAATTGGCATTCATCAAAGAAGCCTCCAATAAATTAGCCCGGAAAAGATTGGCTCCTTCTAAATTGGCACCGTCTAAATTCACATTGTGCAAGAAACTGTCGCGCAAATCGGCTCGACTGAGATTGGCATTTTGCAAATTACTGCGGGATAAATCTTTTTCGCTCAAATCCGCCCCTTGCAGGTTGACCCCTGTGAGGTCGCGGCGAAAAACCGGTTTGGACTTGCGGTTGGCAGTGGCACGAGCTTGCTGGCGCGCTTGTTGGGAAGCGGCTTCGGCCTGACGGCGCGCGCGTACGGCGGCTTCCCGTTGGGCGCGTTCGGAAGCTGCTTGTTGAGCGGCTTGCTGGCGATATTCGGCTGTTTGGCGATTTGGTCCCGATTTTCGTTGGGTACGGTGGTGGGAATGGTAGCGATAACGCTTGGGACCGCCACCGCGCGAGGAAGGCTTGGATTGACGATACTCCTTGGGACCGGTGCTACGGGCATCATTGCGGCTTTTGGTTGCCGTTTCGCCTCTGGTAGAACGATTGCCATTGCGTTCTAGAACATCCCGCAAACGGTCTCTGGCATCGTTAATCTCTTGTAACTTTTCGTGAGCTTCCTGTTGTAATTGGGGTTGGTCTGCAGAAACGCGGTCGGGATGCCAGCGCAAGGCCAATTGCTTGTAGGCGCGGTTGACTTCCTCTAGGGAAGCGCCTGGTTTCAGCCCCAACACCCGATAGCATCGGTTAAATTCGTGGATCTTCATAAATCAAGCCTTCCCATTCAATCGACGGTACACAATAGCGAGGGAACCTTATTTTTACTTTAATACCATATTTACAAAACCAACCTTTCAATTAAGAAAAACTTATGGCCCCCTAGAAATTCCCTTTCTAACTCAGCGACTCTAGCTGAGACAATCTATTTTTCCAGGTTTCCACCCCCGGATCGTCTGGATTCGCTTGTTCCCACATATCCAACCAATTGCGAGCGCTGTTCAAATTATCTTCTATCGCCGCCGCTTCTACTTGTACGTGGCAGAAAAACGACCATTCTTGAAGGTGAAACTCTTTCCAACCCAACATGGGGGTTAGGATGTCGCGCGCGGCTTCTGTACGATCTTCTTGTACGCGAAGTTCCGCCAAAGCGATGCGTCCAAAAGCATAATTGGGATGGTTCTGATAGAGTTGTTCGATCAGTTGGTTGTATTCTTCTTGCCGGTCTTGCAGCTTGTACGCCATGGCTAAATTAAACTGCAAATCCGGTGCGTCTGGTTCGTTTTTGAGGGCTTCTTTCAGTAAAGATTCGGCTTTAGTGCCCTCGCCATTGTGCAAGGCGTTAATCGCATTGGATAGCAAATCCGTGGTTTCGGAAGAATGATTCGTAAACCGTGGCTCGGTGGTGATAGCCATATTCATTAAATAGATATCTTGCCACTGCCCGCGCAACCACATGCGCACCGAACCGGCTGGGATATAATCGTAGTCGGAGGCGACCGTAGCTGCTTCGTAGCGCATGTCATCAGGACCGCGATCGCTGAGGGCAAAGTCTTTGAGTGCCTGGAGCAGTTCTGGGGTTTTGGCGGTGCTGGCACAATAGAGGGCAAATTGCCGACCTTTCGGATCGCCGCGATCGAGCAACATCGGTATCATTTTTTCAATCGAGGGATATTTCTGGAGGAACTCCTGTAAAACCTGCCGTTCTCTTTCTGCGTCATCTTCATCTTGCGACGATTGCGAAGATCGCTGTTTTAACATATCTTGCATTTCGTAAATGTAGTGGCGATCGAGCCAGGTTTCCATGTTAAAAAACCAAGGGGCATGGCGTTCGCTAACAGGTTTTTTGGCATCTTCCAAGTTTTCCCGCGCCAAGGTTTCGTTGCGATTGTTTTTTAAAGCTCGCTGCCAAATGTCTCTAGCTCTTTGCGAGCGACCGAGGCGCATTTGAGCGGCTGCTGCTAGGTGCAAAAGCAGGGATGGGCATTTGTCTAGGTCTTTGACCTTTTTCTTGACCGTTTCGTAGATATCGACAATACTTTCATCATCGCCCAAATAGGCAAATGCCTCCATTTGTTTGATCCAATGGTCGGTATTGTCTGTTGGGATATTTTGGAGACGTTCGGCATAGTGCCGGCCATTTTCCGTATCCCCGGACAAACAGCAAAAGCGTGTTAAGTTGGAAAGGGCGTGGACGTTGTTTTCATCGATTTCCAGTACTTTAGCAGCCGTTGCGATCGCGGCTTCGGCATCGTTATCCATCCAACAGCACAAGCTTAAGTTATTGTGGGCGGGGATAAAATTTTCTGCACGCTGTACTAGTTTTTCCGCCATAGCGCGTCCGGATTCTATTTGCCTGTAGGCAATTAAGGACATTACTTGCTCGTGCAGGCGGGCAATTTCTTCTGCATTTTCCCCTTCTAACCCCATTTCAGAGAGAATCCCCTCTTTTTCCGATTCCAATCTCTCGACGGTTTCCTGCACGTCAGATGCGTAGTCGTGGTCTGGATATTGGGAAAGGAAATCCCGAAACGATTTCAAAGCTAGCATGGGGCGTTGGTTGGCCAAATATCCCCCTGCCAGTCCCAAAGCTGCATCTGGGTTGTTGGGACTGACCTCCAACAGTTGCTTGCAGGCATGTTCGTACTCCACGGTATCTCCCCGCTGTTGGGCAAAATTGGCTGCTGCCGCCAAAACATCGGGATGTTTGGGAAATTTTTCTTGCAGGTCTTGCAGGACTTCGTAGGCTTTTTGCCAATCTTGGTTTTGCAGGTGCTTCTGCAATTTTTGGACGCCGGAGGCAACGGTAGAAGTGGGCGAACCAAATCCTTTCCACTGACGGTTGCTTTTTTTCTTAGCCATAGTTGGTTTTGATGCAATAGGGTCTCTACTCTACAGGCAGTGTTTTTCTATGTTGGCATTTTTATTCCCAAACGCGATCGCCTTTCGCGGGGCTTTTCTTTATTTTTTAGAGTTTATCATTCCATATTCTCCATTTTGCCCATCTTCCCTATTCTCCACATCTGCTACTTCCAGCCGTCCCAAACTTCCTGTACCTAGCTGAGTAGACAGCCAACAAGAAACCAAAACCTTTCTGAAAACGTCAAGGATTTTAGTCAAAGAATGAGAAGAATTAACTAAGGCTCGAATCGATTTTTGCGCGTAAAAATGGCCAGTAGCCATCTAAATACAGCCCAAAACTCATTTCAGCAACTGTCACCAGAAGCATCTGGGCAGGCAGCAGCAACCATTCATACGACATTCAAAATTTTTTAAGGTGAACCTATGAATAAACTACTATGGTTTCTTCCCGCATCGCTGGTGGTTTCCACTGCGATCGCTATGCCAGCCAAAGCCTATGAAGAGTACGATTTGGAACGTTTGCAACGTACCAATGCCTGCGTTCGTTGTAACTTGCGCGGTGCCGATTTAGAGGATGTTCGCTTGCGTGGTGCCAATTTGCGCTCTTCCGATTTGCGGGGTGCCGACTTGGAAGGTGCCGATTTGGAACGTGCCAACCTCGAAGATGCCGACTTTCGCGGTGCCAATCTCGAAGATGCCAACTTGGAAGATGCTAACCTCGAAGATGCCGACTTTCGCGGTGCCCAGTTGGAAGGTGTGGATTTGGATGGTGCTAGAACCCATGGTGCGCGTGGTTTGTCTGACCGCTACGCTCGCGATAATGGCCGTTACCGCGATCGCTACGATCGCGATGAGGACCGCTATGACAACCGCCACAATACCCAATATTACGATGAAATTAATGAAATTTATCGGGAAGTGTTGGGACGCAGCGTTGACCGTAGCGGATTGCGCACTTGGACCCGTGCTTTGCAAAGGGGAGATTCCCTAGAGGAAATCCGTGAGGAAATTGCCCACAGTGACGAAGCCAGACGCGAACTCAATCGCATTTACCAACAACTGTTCAGCCGCAATATCGATCGAGATGGGTGGAGAACTTGGAGCGATCGCTTGTCGGATGGTTGGAGTCTAAAACAGGTACGCCGCGCAATTGCCAGAAGCGACGAAGCCGAAAACCGCCACCAGCGCTCCCAAACTAACTACAGCAAAGCCATCCATCGCATTTATCAGGAAGTGTTGGGGCGCAGCGTTGACCGTAGTGGTGCCAGAACTTGGATGCGCAAGTTGCGAGACGGTGAGGATTTACAGAAAATTCGCGATGAAATCGCCCACAGCAGCGAGGCTGAAAACGTTATTCATAGCCTGTACCAGCAACACTTGGGGCGTCGTGCCAATTCTCAGGAAGTAGACTCTTGGCAAGACCACCTGGCCAACGGTGGCGATGTGGGCGATATTCGCGAAGCGTTGCGCCGTCGGCGATAACCGTATAGCTATTGGGTTTGAGCAGCAAACACGAGCTGGTTGAAATCTTCGTTGCTTTCCAAATCTACAAAATCCGGTTCTGATTTCGCTGTTTCCCGAACGCTTGGATCTAGGGTAATGGCTTGCCGCAGGTTTTTTATTGCCAGTTTGCTGTTTCCTTGTAAAGCGTACAAACGGGCACCGTTGTAAAAACTGCCCGGATCGTCTTGTTTGAGGTTAACAGCTCGTTTTAAGGAGGTTTCGGCTTCTTCGTAGCGACCTAGTTTTATCAAAGGTACGCTGCGATCGCGCCAAATCTGGTAGTCGTTGGGGTCTTTTGCTTTCACTTGTTCCAAGCAATGCAAGGCATTTTCATAACGGCTGCAGGCAGTAAGGAAATTGGCCTTTTGCCACCAAATATCCGTGCGTTCGGGATTGATTTCCAAGGCTCTATCCAAAGAGCCGATCGCATCTTCGTACTGCTGTACCCCGCCTAAAGCCATTCCCCGTTGGTACCAAATCTCATCGCTATCGTCTTTGAGCTTCAATACTTTATCGTAGGCTGCGATCGCATCCGGATAATTTCCCATTTCAAACAATTCGCTGGCTTGGGCTAAATAAAAGTCGCACAGTTCTTGCAGTTGCGACTCCAATTTGCTTTGAAATTGCATCGATTGTTCGATGGTTTGCCGGGTTTGAGACATTAAATTTTGCGCTGCCAACGCCATGGAAACCACTTCTTTTAACTGTGGCGTACTGTCTCCTTTGCTTGCCGATAAAGACCCACCCGTAGAAGATTCCAATTCCGCATGCATGGCTTGGCTGCCTTCAAGGGATTCCGAACGATTGGGCGATGAACTGCGATCGCCCATGCCAGAACGCCGCAACAGCAAAACCGCCCCAAAGGCACTTACTGGAATCCCTACAATTACCAATAAAATCAAAATCATGCCCATTAGGTTAATCAAACCCAATTTATTACCAAAGGCGCGATCGACTTCGTCTTGTACTAGTTCTCGAACCCTCTCAGATGTTGCTGCCTCTTGAGAACCACTAACTTCTGATGGTTGTCCGGAATTCATGGGTTGAGCTGATTCCGACGTATTTGCTGGCGAAGAACTGGAAGCAGCTTCTTCAGAAGGACTGGGACTGGAAGTAGCTTCTTCAGAAGAACTGGGACTGGAAGCAGCTTCTTCAGAAGGATTGGGACTGGAAGTAGCTTCTTCAGAAGGATTGGGACTGGAAGTAGCTTCTGGGGAAGGACTGGGACTAGGACTGGGGGAAGGCTGCTCTTGTTTGTCTTCTGGTTTGGGGGAATTTTCTGGAGAAGGGGAAGGAGATTGAGCGCGAGCTGTCCCCACTGCCAGCATCAAGGCAGACAAGGTCAACAGAAGGGAGTGCTGGAGTTTCATAAAAATCCGTACCTATTCGATCAACGACTGAAAGCGATCGCTATCTTGGAGCCTTTGAAAATCCGGCTCGTTTTTGGCTAAAGGCTGGTATCGATCCCGATTGCGGTTCATGGCCTGTTGTAAGTTTTCGCAAGCCAAGTCTATATTACCTTGCAAGGCGTGACAGCGTGCTTTTTGGTACCAAGTATCCACATGTTCGGGGGCAAATTGAGATACTTTTTCGTACGCATCGAGAGCGGCTTGATGTTTTTTCAAGTTTTGTAATAGTTGGGCAAAATTATACCAGGCATCTACGTAATCTGGTTTGATTTTTAAGGCTTTTTTATACGCTTGAATGGCTTTCTTTGGCTGTTCCATTTCCTGCCAAACCAAGCCTAAATTTTTCCAAGCTTCGTAGTAATTGGGTTTGAGTTGTAACGCTTTTTTATAGGAGGGAAGAGCGTCTTGGTATTGTTTCATTTTTACCAATACGCTACCACGATTGTTCCAAGCTTCGGGGTATTCTGATTTCAGCGCCAAGGCTCGGTCGTAGGATTGTAAAGCTTCTTCGTAATCTCTGCGTTGGAATAAGGTACTACCGCGATTGCTCCAAGCTTGATAGTAATCGGGTTTGTACTCGATCGCTTGGTCGTAAGCAGCGATCGCTTGCTCGTAATTCCCTTGTAAAAAGGCAGAATTGCCCTGTTGAAAAAACTCCGCAGCTTTTTGGTTATTTTCTTGTTGGGAAGTAGGGGTCGGTGCTGGTTCCGTATCAGTGGCTGCTTGGTTGTTTTCGGGCTGGGGAGCAGGAGCCGGTGCTGGTTCCGCATCAGTGGTTGTTGCGGAAGCTGGCGGTTCCGTTGGCTCTGTTTGCAGAACGGTTTCGGGAGATTGGGTAGCTTCCTCATTTTCCTGGGGTTGTTCGTTTTCTTCGCGATGGGGTGGCAATTCTGGCTGCACCTGGGGAATACTTGACAAAACAGCCATTTTTTGGTCTAAATTTTGTCGTTCTGCCTGCACGGCCTTGACCACAGATTGTGCGTCTGAAATTGTTGTGCGAAGCTGGTTGAGAGCATCATCGCGCTGGCTTTCAATTTCGGTGACAAATAACTGGCTCTGCCGTTCCATTTTAGACAGCAACAGCCAAAGCCCAATTCCAGAGAGAGTTGGTAACAAAACCAAAAGAAACGCCACCACATACATCAGTAAGGTGGCTCGACCCATAGCTCGGTCTACTTCTTCCTGAATAAGTTGGCGAAGATAGCTGCGATCTTCCAAACCGCCGTTACCGCGATCGCGAGTCTCGTTTCCAGGAGAATCTGAAATTTGGGCCTGTACTTGAGATTTAGCGAACACCTGGCTCGATCTGGATAGCTGGCCGCCGACAACAACCACAGCCAACCACACAGATGATACCCCAAACACCAACCACCATCGGCAGAGGCGCCGCTTGCATGCAGAATTTGAGTATTTCATGTGCAATTTCAAATTTAATTGGCAACGATCGCTACTTCTTGTTTGGTAATAGTCCCATTTCAGCACATTTTCTTATATAAACCAACGGGAGCTTGAAAGCCCTGTCTCTTGACCAGCAACAGATGAAGAGTGACGGCTGCTTCGACAGGCTAGCACAAGTTGAGGGAGCCCATATCCCCATCTCTCTTATACTTGGAAGCAGCTAGTATTTGATGGTAGCACTCCAAAATGCGATCGATAACCTGAGAAACCGTTAGTCCATCGGTTTGAACTTCTATGGCATCGGCAGCTTGACACAAAGGCGCTACCATGCGGTTGCTGTCTTGACGATCGCGTTTGGCGATCGCTTGTTCGAGCATCTCTAAATCAATCTGATTTTCGCCTTGTTGCTGCATCTCTTGCTGGCGGCGTCGCGCCCGTTCTTTCACCGAAGCTGTAAGAAAGATTTTTAACTGGGCATTGGGGAAAACATTGGTGCCAATATCTCGTCCTTCCGCTACCAATCCCCCACTTTCGCCGTAGCGTTGTTGTTGCTGGACCAAAATCCGCCTTACTGCCGGTTGCGCAGCTACCGTGGAAACCGAATTGGTAACTTCGCTTTTACGAATTGCTTGGGTCACATCGCGACCATTGACCTGCACTTCTACCCAATCCGCATGGGGAATTAAGTCAATCCGACATTGACTGGCTACTTCAGCCACCGCTGGTTCGTCATCAATGGCTACACCAGCGTCCAAAACCGACCAAGTAACAGCCCGATACATAGCTCCCGTATCCAGATACAGCAGGTTTAAGCGTTCGGCAACGCGGCGAGCTACCGTGGACTTTCCCGCACCAGCTGGACCGTCAATGGCAACAATGGGACGGCGATGGCTTGCTAACAAAATATTATCAATCAAACGCACCGATCCTATCCAAGCAGCAAGCGCTAGCATACCACGGTTCTCTACTGTTTTCAGAGGAACCAGGGTATCGGGATGCACCAATTCCACGTATTCCAGTTGAATCTCTGGTTCTGTTGCCAACAACGAACGCACCGTATTGACAATCGATTGAGCCTCGGGCGGACCGTAGCTGTCTTGTTGTTGGAGCTGGCGTTCAAATTCTTGGGCAGCTTTGCACAAACTGCGATACAACAGGGCTGCCTTTTCTCGCTGTTGGGGACGTAAATATTGGTTGCGGGAACTCAAAGCCAACCCCGATGCTTCCCTGACAATAGGACAACTGACAATTTCTGTAGGGAGTTGCAAGTCCGCAACCGAACGGCGAATAATGGCTAGCTGCTGTCCGTCTTTTTGTCCGAAATAGGCTCTTTGGGGCTGTACGATTTGCAACAGTTTGGTCACGACCGTCGCCACACCTTCAAAGTGACCGACCCGAGTGCGACCGCACAGTACTTGGGTCATGGACTTGGGAGGGATAACGCGCGTAGTGGCTTGGGGATCTTCGAGGGAAGTTTCCCCATACATTTGCTGCGAAGTGGGAGCAAAAATAACATCGACCCCAAGTTCTTCGCACAGTTGGCGATCGCGCTCCAAATTTCGCGGGTATTCATGAAAATCCTCCCTGGGACCAAACTGCAAAGGATTGACAAAAATACTCACCACGACGATTTGGTTTTCAGCACGCGATCGCCGAATTAAACTGAGATGTCCCTCATGTAAGGCACCCATGGTCGGCACCAGCCCCACCTGCTGGGCGGAACGATGTTTTTCCAAATAGCACACCACAGCTGCCACTGTGGTCAACAGTCGCACCATAACCAACCGCGTTTGTTTTGAAGTACGACTAGTTAGTTTACCTTACTGTCGGTCGCGATGGCAGCTTTTATCTAGGTCGTCCGAGAACTTCCACACGTACCGGCGCTACGCCCATACGGGTCAATCCCAAAACCCGTGCTGCTGCTCTGGATAGGTCAATTATGCGATTTCCATGATATGGTCCCCGGTCGTTAATGCGAACAACGACGGAACTACCGTTTCTTAGGTTGGTGACTCGCACTCGCGTACCAAATGGCAAGGTTCGATGGGCTGCTGTCAGGTCATATTGGTTGAAAGGTTCCCCACTGGCACTGAGACGACCGTGAAACCCAGGACCGTACCAAGAGGCATATCCGCGCAAACTGGCTAGCAACGTGTTTCTTGTTGGTTGGGATTTGGGTTGAGGTTTGGTGGGGATTGATGCTAAGGGGGGTGCATCGCCCAGTAGGCGGCGTAGTTTGTTGGTGGTTTCTAGCGTATTTTGGGCAGGATTGTCCCTATCGTTGACAAACGCGACCCGGTCTGAAAGTTCTACCAGAATTTCTTCCTCTACCTCGATGACATAATTTTCTAATGCTGGGTGCCACCGCGCTTTGATGGACTCGGCATTCAGGTTCTGGCGGTACATTTGGTTCAGTTGGGCAGCGATCGCACTAGCTTGCCATACGGGATCGCCGGACTCGTTCCCTTGTTCTCCACTAATGCTTTTTTTGTTGGGTTGGGCAGTATCTTCAAATATCGAACTGGCTGTATCTCCTACTTTAGTTTCGGTTTCGGTATCTGCTGAAGCACCTAAAAATAGGAGGACGGGAATATCTTTGACATACAGAGTAGCAGCCTGCCGTCCCTGCCAATCGTGAGCGTACAAAGAGGCGATCGCTTGTCGCGCTTCGGCATCACAAGAACGATCCGTGACTGCGCAACCTTGGTATTCTCCAACTTTAATGACTTCTTCCGATTTTCCTTCCTCGCTCTTGATGCTGTTGGTTGGGGTTTTCTCTGGTGTTGGTACCAAGTCGCTACGATGGCTTTGCGGATAGCTCCCGCTAGCAGACTGGGTGCGAATCTCTTCTGCACAACTAGAGGGAACTGTACCTACAACAATGATGGTTGCCGTAGCTGTCAGGCTACTGAAAAGTTTTCGTATCATAAGCTTCTCTACCACGAAATCAAAATCGTCGGTTTAATGTTTGGCAATACCTGGAAAGTGGATGCGTTTGTTTTTGACTCTTCCATAAAATGAAAAATTTTATTGTTTCTACGATCCGAGATTAAACTAACACAAACTTTCCAAAAAGTGCATCCAATAAATCCTTCTATATAAAATATTTTTATAGATGTTTTGTGGGGTCTTCTGTTCGGAAATTTTTACTTGGCAATCTAGTTATCCTCTACGAATTTTCGATCTTCGTTTGGAAAAAATTATCAAAAAAAATGCACTAAAGTTCCTGAGTTGTGCTATGGATTTTTTTTGCTTTTCGGTACAATACCTTGGTATAGGAACAAAGGAATAGCGGTTATGGATTACAAAGAAGCTGGCGTTGATGTAGAGAAAGGCCGTTCCTTTGTAGAAGGGATTCGCCACTTGGTCGCTCGCACGGAAAGACCGGAAGTACTGGGGAAATTTGGGGGATTTGGTAGTTGCTTTCAAATACCTGCTGGCTATCAAGAACCCATTTTGGTATCTGGAACCGATGGTGTCGGTACGAAGTTAAAAGTAGCTACCAACTGCGATCGCCACGATACGGTAGGCATCGATCTGGTGGCGATGTGTGCCAACGATATTTTGACTTGCGGTGCCGAACCCCTATTTTTTCTAGACTATTTAGCCACCGGCCAGCTCAATCCCCAACAAATGACCGACGTAGTGGCGGGGATTAGTAACGGATGCCAACAAGCTGGATGTGCCCTCATTGGTGGCGAAACCGCAGAAATGCCTGGTTTTTATCCGCCGGGAGAATACGACATAGCCGGTTTTTGCGTGGGGATTGTAGAAAAAAGTCAAATCTTGGATGGTTCCCAAGTAGAAGTGGGTGATGTCGCGATCGCTTTGGCCAGTTCGGGAATTCACAGCAACGGCTATAGTTTGGTCCGCAAATTGCTAGACGCCCAAGCGATCGATATGCAATCGGTTCCGGCTGGATGCACCCAATCTTTAGAAGAAATTTTGCTAACACCAACTAGGATTTATGTCAAGCCTATTTTAGAAGCTCTCCGTTCGGGTTTGCACGTACGTGCCATGGCTCATATTACCGGCGGTGGGTTGCCAGAAAACCTGCCCCGTTGCTTGCCCGAGGGCTGTTCGTTGCGGATCGATCGCTATAGTTGGAGCGTACCACCAATTTTCGACTGGATTGCCAAAACCGGAAATATATCCGATGCAGATATGTTTTCTACCTTTAACATGGGAATAGGATTTGTTTTGCTAGTTCCTCCCTCTCAAGCCGAATGGGCCCTCCAATGGTTCCAAAATCGAGATATCCCCGCCTATCAAATTGGCGAAGCGATCGCTGGCGACGGCAGTATCCTCGGTTTAGATGAGAATTCCTAATTGATGGCCTTACTTTTTTTGGAGGTACCGCCATGAAAGCTGCTTACATTTCCCGCTACGGTTCCCAAGAGGTATTGCAATATGGCGACTTACCCGAACCGAGCATTAAAGCCAACCACATGCTGGTGAAAGTATATGCCAGTAGCATCAATCCCATTGATTGGAAGATCCGCAACGGCATGTTGCAAGTGATTACTGGTTATCGTTTTCCCTTAATTTTGGGCTTTGATGTGGCTGGAGAAGTGGTACAAGTCGGTTCCAAAGTCACTACATTTTCGCCGGGAGATGCGATTTATGCCTATCTCGACTATTTTCCCGGCGGTGGCTACGCCGAATACGTTGCTGTATCGGAAAAAGCCGCTTGCCACAAACCCAGCAACATTTCGTACGAAGAAGCAGCGGCGGTTCCTTTAGCCGGATTGACTTCTTGGCAAGCATGGCGAGAGCTTACCAATCTCCAATCCGGGCAGCAAGTATTGGTCTATGGTGCTTCTGGCGGCGTGGGCAGTTTTGCCGTACAAATTGCCAAGGCTTTGGGGGCAAGGGTAACTGGGATATGCAGCGGTAAAAACGTGGAATTCGTGCGATCGCTGGGTGCCGATGAAGCGATCGATTACACCAGCGAGGATGTTACCCAAAAATCGACTCGGTACGACATTATTTTCGATACGGTTGCCAAACTATCTTTTTCTCGATGTCAATCCATCCTAACTGCCAAAGGCACTTACATAGCTACCTTACCTTCTGTAGAAGTTGGCCTCCAAACCGTACGAACGACTATCTGGCCCTTTGGTCAAAAATCCAAACTCATACTCTCTCATGCCAGTGGCGAACAGCTAGCTCAATTGAAAAAACTTATCGAAGCCGAACGAGTTCGTCCCGCGATCGCGCAAGTTTACCCTTTATCGGAAATTCGCGAAGCCCATGCAGAAAGCGAACGAGGGAAGGTAAGAGGCAAGCTGGTTCTTCGCGTTGCTACAAAATCTTGACAAAATATCCTGGTGGTGCTATTGTAATTATAAATTATAGATTTTATAAATTATGGGTGCAAAGGAACATTTTCCTCCCTGCCCAAGATAGCGATTCGTTTTCGCTCGCCGAAAGGGGAAACAGCAATTTTTTGCAGACGTTTCGCTCAAACATCTAGGCAGGAAAAAAATAATTAAAATATTTTCGCGCAGGTTGGATGTTTGGGATGGAGTGTCTTATTCAACTCCCCCTTTTTTACGGCAAGTGCCCTCACCCTATATACTTCAATTATACACCAAGCCTCCCCATTTGGCTAGTAGGTTCCAGCTCGATCCCCATCTTCTACTTCTTTTGCTCGTCCACAGCATTAGCCACCCGTTCGGGAATTTCTTCCAAAGCGCGATCGACCCGTTCTTGCAGTTCTCGCATTTGCTGTTGTTGCAGATTGCCCCATTGCGGTAGGTCGTTGATAAATTGCTGTAAATCCACAATCACGCTGTTGAGATGGCTAATTTGTTCCAACTCCGGTCGTTCCTTAAACTGTTCGGTGAGCATTTCTAATTGACTTTGCAGGGGCTGAATCGACTCTTCCAGCTGTTGCTGCCTTTGATGTAACTTTTCGACCGCATCCACCAAAGACCCCAAATCCGACAGTTGGCTTTCCAAATCGCCACTAGATTCTAAAAATTGTGCCAATTTTTGTAACTGTTCTGCTTGGCTTCCCGACTGCGATTCCACTTTTTGCTGCACTTCTTTCCACTTTTGCTGCATTTCCACTTGTAGCCGATGGCGTTGCCACAGATTGATGCCCACAGTCAAACATAAAGGAATTGCAGCATACAGGAGTTGTTGCTGGATGAGGGCGGCAATTGTCCCCACAAGAGCAGCACCCAAAGCAACGTATTCTAAAATATCTAGAGATTGGCGCCAAGACATTAATAATTACTTCCAGAATTCTGCATTTGCCAGACCTTAACCGTTCCGTCAGCATGACCGCTGGCTAGTAGGCGAGTGTCAGCACTCATAGCGACTGACAAAACCGATCGCGCGCGACCATCGAGGGTAGATACGACTTGATTGCTGTCGCGGTGCCAAATTTTAATAAAACCATCGGCACCACCGCTGACCAAAAATTGACCATCTTGGCTAAAATTAACCGTATAAACAGCACCGGTGTGGTGGTGAAGGGTTTGAATGTTTTTCCCCAAGTCGAGGCTCCACAGCAAAATGCGACCATCTCCGTGACCGCTAGCCATAACTTGACCGTTAGCAGCGATCGCTAACGACCACACCACATCCAAGTTGCCGCGCAAAGTTCCCAAGGGATGAAAATACAACTCGCCATCGCCTTGCAGGGATTGTAACTGCCACAATTTTACCAACCCATCTCCGCGACCAATAGCCAAAGTAGAGCCATCGGGATGCCAAACAACCGCATAAACCGGACCCGATAGTTCGTCCAGCGTTTGCAAAAGTTCGCCCGTGCCTACATCCCAGAATTTAACCGTTTCATCAAAGCTACCGCTAGCCAAAATTTTACCATCTGGTGTTGCTGCCAGGCTGCGAACCGAGCCTTTATGTCCGGTTAGCGTATGCAGTAGTTCTCCCGTTTCCAACTGCCATAGTTTCAACGTCTCATCCCAACTACCGCTAGCCAAAATCCCGTTAGCAATAATTTTCACATCAAAAACGCCCCGAAGGCGATCTTCCAAAGTATATTCTAATTGGGCCTCTGGTAGCCGCCAAACGTTGATTTTGCTATCAAAACTGCCGCTTACCAGCCAAGTTCCCTCGGAATTCATAGCCACAGAACGTACCCAATCCTCGTGAACGGCCAAGCTACGAACGCAATGCCAATCGAGACTTGGTGGTTTGGGTAGGGGAAGTTGCAGGCTTGGGGGAGATTCTTGACCAGCAGATTCGGCGGATGTAGGAGGCTGGGGGGCGTTCGGATCGGGTTGCCAATTGGATAGCAGGGTTTCTAAAACTTGCACGCGGCCAGCCAGATGCTTTTGTTGGGCATCGCGTTCGGGTAAGGTTTCTTCTAGATGGTGAACTCGCTCTGCCAAAGCAGAACTGTTTAAATAACGAACGACGCTAGAAATGGCTTCTTCCAGATTGGCATACTCCTGGCGTAACTTGTCTAGTTCTGGTTCGATGGTATCTGTTGCTGGTGTAGGAGAAGGGTTGCTAGGTGGTGGTTGTTGTTGGGAAGGTGAGGAAGTTGGTTCTGCCGTCAAGCGATGGTTCAAACGATCGATGGTTTCGCTAAGCTGTTGGTTAAATTTGGCGATCGCGTGGTAGGTACGCCGGCGTACCAGGCGATCGTGGCGTTCCCGGTTAAGAAGATTAATCCCCAAAGCCAACCATAAAGGCACGGCTAGGTAAACAATTTGCGAACGAATTGCTGCTACCACCGCACCAATGGCAACCAAAACCAGGAGAGTGTATTCTGCTATTTCTAGCCGTGTCGGAGAAGTTTTCATGGACAATACCAATGGTAGGGGTCCTCCGATGCAATTCTGGCGAACCAGATCGGCATTACAAACTTTGTAAAATTAACCGTGCCACGCTGAAGTAGATCAGCACCCCTAAAACGTCTACTGCCGTGGTAATAAATGGTGCCGACATTAAAGCCGGGTCAAATCCCAAGGCGCGAAACAGGAAAGGAAGTGTCGATCCCGAAGTAGATGCCAAAATGGATATGCCGGTCAAGCTAATGCCAACCGCGATCGCAACCGCCCAATTTCCTTGCAACCAGAAGGCCCAAACCGCTACTACAGCTCCTAGCATAGCGCCTAATACGGCTCCTGTGAGTGCTTCTCGCCAAATTACTCGCAAAGCTCCTTCGGTTCTTAGTTTTTCGGTATTTAAGCCGCGAATGACCACTGTAGAAGATTGTGCGCCCACATTGCCGCCGGTACCAATGAGTAAGGGAATAAAGGCTGCCAAAGCCACAACTTGAGAAAGGATATCTTCTTGAGAACGAATCACAGCACTGGTGAGGGTATTGGTAAATAACAAGATAAACAGCCAAATAACCCGCTGTCTGGCCCTGGTAAATAAATTGAGTTGAAAATAATTATCTCCTTTATCGGACTGCAAACCACCCAATGCATAGATATCTTCGGTGGTTTCTTGTTCTAAAATATCGATGACATCATCGACGGTAACAATTCCTACCAACCGTTGTTCTCGATCTACGACAGGAGCAGCAATAAAATCGTACCGTTGGATGATTTTGGCAACTTCTTCTTGGTCGGTGTTGGTATGAACGTAAATCACCTCGCGGGTCATGATTTCGCCGATGGTTTGCTCGGGTTCTGCCATAACCAAATCCCGCAAGGATAAAATACCGGTTAAACGACGAGCGGTGTCGGTAACGTAGAGGTAGTAGACGGTTTCGGTGATGTTGGCTAGCCGGCGGATGCGTTCTAAAGCTTCGGAAACGAGCATATTTTCCTTGAGGGAAATATACTCGGGGGTCATAATCCGACCGGCGTTATCTGGCTCGTAGCCTAAAAGCAGAGAGGTGGCTTCCCGTTCGCTAGGACTTAATTGTTGCAGTAGCCGCCAGACAATTTTAGCGGGAAGTTCGTCAAACAAACGCGCGCGGTCGTCTGGCGACATGCGATCGATGACTTCCAGGACTTCTTGGCTTTTAAATTCTTCAACGATGAGCTGTTGAACGCTGGTGTCGAGTTGTTCGTAGACTTCAATGGCTTCCTGTTTGGCAAGCAGGCGAAAAGCAAGTGCCTGCATGGGTTCGGGCAAGCCTTCAATGGCTTCGGCAATATCTGCAGGTGGTACGGGAACCAAGAGGGTTTTGGCTCCCTGTAGGTTTTGTGCTTCCAGCAGCATTTGTAGTTGCGATCGCACCAACTCTCGCAACTCGTGACGGGACATGGCTGCCGGATCTTGAGCTAGATTGTTGTTCTCCACCAAAAACCTACTCTCCCTTGCAAGCACTATTTAAGATTTTAACGAGATTTGTTGCTTAATATATACATGCGCGTTGCCAACCAATAAAAAGGTACTTCAAAAGCGAGCAAAGGCCAAATGGTTTTCAGCATTTCTACAGGCTGCTGCCAGGTGATATCGCTACGAAACGAGCGAGCCAAGTTGATGGGAGAAAAAAAACCCTTGTAAAAAGGATAAGCGATCGCGACACCAATGCCGTTGGTAGGATTGGTATCGAGAACCGCATCCACCAGTAAATGCAAGATTCCCCCAACCAACAAACTGCCTATGCGTATCCATCGATTGGCAGGGTGGCCCCACCAGCCAATTCCCAAAGAAGTGAGGGCCACAAACAAGAGATTGTGAGTTAGCAGTCGGTGAATTTGATTGAAATTCGTTACCGGCAGCAACAAGAAATCAATATCTGGCAACAAACCACCGAGAATAATCGCCCAAAGACAAATTCTATAATTGGTTTTGCCAATTAAGTAGGAAACGGAAAAATGTCCTAAAGGTGACATAACATGGTTGCTCGTTGGTGGGAAGAACAAGCGAGGAGAAATTTTTTCGCAAATTATTTAAATTTTAGCTTTTTGAGGGGAAGTTTGGTGGCGGGCACGGCCAAGACCAATTCTTTTGACACTCCCACGAATAGAATTCGTGGGATTCTTGGTTCAACGAGCCGACTTACGCATTCGACTCGGAAGCCAAATGCCCAGAGGTCGATATCTCCCTAAGCGTTCGCCCCCATTTCAGAGAGCCTGTTTCGGTATGCCCTACCGTACAGTGGCGTTCAAAATCCTGAGTTTCCGTACTTGACGCTTGAAGTTTTTACCCACACGAGCTATTTTCCGCGTAGAACCCCATAACTTCAGTTTTCAAGGTTCTCATCTTTCGATGCCAGGTTTTTGGTGAGGTTAGCTACCTGTCCCTCAGTCGGGATTGTAGCATCGAAACTTAAAAGTTTAACGCCACATCCCACGCTTAAAAGACGTGGGCTTTGCTTCCTTTTCTGTAAACTTGTTCGCCACCTTTGTACTCAAACAGATTGGGCGCCCGAGGTACTTGCGAGGGGATTGGGGATAATACATCGACGTTTTGTTGGTACGGTTTCCGGAAATTTCGTCAACTCATGCAGTAGCTTTTGGCGATTCGGTATTGTTAATTTTCCCGAATTTCCACTGCCTTGTATAGATGGTGTAAAAACAACTCTATTTCTCTCTCTCCGTGAAAAAGCTATTTTTACGGATATAGAAAAATTTTTTTATCGCTTTGTTGTAGCGTTTTTTTAGCGTTTCGCCGGCAAAATTATTTAATATTTATTTTGCTAAAAAAATATCCCCGTTTTTATTGTAACCACTTACACGATGGGCAATTTCCAATGTGTCAAGTAGGGGAAATTCGCGAAATTTCCCCCTACAAAATAAACCGATGGTATTCCATATATATTTTTTTGGGGATTTCTACCAAAATTATTTCTATATAAATTAGAAACGAACACCAATTTCATTTCATAAAATACCCCATGTCCAGGGAAAAATTGGTGGGATAAATCGGTTTTTATCGATCTTTATCGCTCTTTTGGTGTCTTTTTCGGAAGCTCTTTTCTAAAATGGGCGATCGCTAGTGGTTGTTTCCGAAAAAATTTGGTTATCTGGGTTATGGATATTTTCCCCATTGGGGGGATCGAAAATGGGAACCAGCAGTTGTTTTAAAGTTTTCCGAAAGGGAAACAAACCAAAACGAGTCAGCGTTTCTTGCCTCAAAGCATGGGGATTGTAGAGAAGGGGATTGGGATATGTCTGGTTAAGAATTTGGACTAAATGGGTTGCGATCGCTTGGGTATCTTGCGGATCCACCAAACAACCAAGCTTGCCATGGCATAAAGGATCGACAGCACCATCGCAATTGCCAGCGAGAACTGGTTTCCCACTGGCCATAGCTTCCAAATAAACAATACCAAATCCTTCTACCATACTCGGTAGAGCAAATAAATCACACAAATGGTAGTAACCTGCAAGTTCTTCATCGGGTACAAATCCTGCTAAAGTAACGCAATCTTGCAAATTTCGTTTTTGAATGAGGTTTTGCACTCGTAGCATATCGTCGCCTTTCCCCACTAAAATATAGCGAACGTTGGGAATGGATTGGCGAACGGTGACCAGAGCGTGTAAAATGCGATCGTATCCCTTATAACGAGCTGTTTTCCCCAAGCGACTTACTGTTAAAATCACGGGTTGGTCGGGGGTGAGCTGGTAGCGTTCTAAGAGATGTTGGGGTTTGGGGGCAATATCGAACTGTCGTTCGTCAATGGTATTGGCTAAAACCGAAACGCGATCGCCGCTCAAAGATTGCTCTTGTAGCAAGCGATTGCGGGTATAGTGGCTCACAGCAAGAACCCGATCGGCACAACGTAACGCACGTTGGCGATGGGGATGGTTGAGATTCCAAGATTCAAGACCGTGAGCAACCACCCAATAGGGAATGTGGTACCAACGTTGCAACCAAGGCAGAATCACACTGTAGTTGATATGGCACGAAATCACGAGATGGGGTCGTTTCTTTATACCCAGCCAAATAGTTTGCCATGCCATTAACAGGCTTTGTAAGAAACGCGGCCATCTGCCAAAAGTATAAAAGTGAGTTCTGGGTAAAAAGCAAGAATGATAAGGAATGTCCCGTTCGTATTTGAGTAGGATATCGTAGTCGGCCTTTGGATCTAAAGTTTGTAAAGTTTGAATGAGAAACGTAGCATATACTTGTTCCCCACCCTTGAATCCCAAAATATTGGGAGCAAGAATTATATATTGGCGTTTTTGGTTGGAAGTTCGCTTCATAAACGGAAAAATCGCCGATACTTATTTTTACGATCGTTATATATCATCCTACCTGCTTTTCGTGGCGATCGCTGTTTTTTTAGAGTATTAAAGGAAAAGCCAAAAAGAATTTCTTCGTGTAGCTATTCAAAATCGTATATAGTGTTTCCAAATCAAACGTCAATAGTGCATGGCTGAAAGATTTTATACGAAATCCGTACTGCGAAGACCCAAAAAATTCTCCCACTTCACCACCTGCAGTCTTCCTCCCCCTCCTCCCCATATAAAAGGCGATCTGTACACATCTCATATAAAAATACTATAGTTTCCCCTGGCTAACAGAATACAAAAATCCATAAGAAAACAATAGGGGCAATTCCCCCTGTGGTTGCCCCTATTTCTATGGAATGCGATCGCGAACAATCAAATGAAACGAGTTACTATGGTTGGGAATTACTCCGAATGGTGAGGTTCTTGAAAACGTTGGGGCGATCGCACCGATTCCGGTACGATGGTAGCTGAAGGACATAAATGTGCCAAAGCACAGCGATCGCACTTCGGCGATCGAGCCGTACATATTTCGCGACCGTGGTAAATCAAGCGAATCGACCAATTTTCCCAATCCTGCTGGGGTAACAAACGAATCAAATCCCGTTCGATGCGTACCGGATCTTCATGCTCTGTCAACCCCAAACGGCGGCTAAGTCGTTTCACGTGGGTATCTACCGTAACCCCTTGATAAATGCCAAAAGCATTTGCCAACACCACATTAGCCGTCTTGCGGGAAACCCCAGGCAACGCCAGCAGCAACTCCATACGTTTTGGTACTTGAGAGTCAAACTTTTCCACCAACATACGACAAGAACCTTGAATATGCTTGGCTTTGTTGCGATAAAACCCCGTAGACCGAATCAAACTTTCTAACTCCTCCCGAGGCGCTGCTGCCAGGGAAGGAGCGTCTGGAAAGCGAGCAAACAACGCTGGGGTCACTTTATTGACGCGTTCGTCGGTACACTGTGCGGATAAAATCGTTGCTACCAGGAGTTGCACTGGCGTTTCGTAATCAAGGGTGCAACCAGCATCTGGATAAAGGCGTTTGAGCAACACCAGCACTTCTCTGGCTCGTTGCTGCAATGCCGACCACTTACGAGTAATACTCATTCGGTGTCACCAATCTATCTAATCCAAAAACTGTTGCACCACATCCAACTGGGTTGTATCCCGAATAATCAAGAAAATACCCAATCCCAAAAGCAGAATCAAACCCGTTTGCATGAATCCATCTTGAATGGAAGTAGGCAAGGGTTTACCACGTACACCTTCTACCACCAAAAAGGCCAGCTGTCCGCCATCTAAAGCCGGTAAAGGCAAAATATTAATAATGGCTAGGTTAACACTGACAATGGCCGCAAATACGAACAAATTGTTGGCATTGGAGTCGGCAATACTAGCCCCTTGTTCCACAATTTTGACCGGACCGGCCACTTGATTAACCGTTTCTCCAAAATTGAGAATCAACTGGCCAAATCCTTGTACGGTTCTGAAAATAATGTCTTGAAACTCATTGGCGGCTAGCTGCCAAATTTCACCAATATGTTGGGGCGAACGATAAACCGGATCGCCATTAGGAAATAGTTGCACCCCAATAAAACCTTTGCCTTCGTTGTTCAGGTGGGGAGTAATTTCCAAATTGAGCAGCTCTCCACCGCGTTTAATGGTTATATCGAGGGGTTGTTGGGCATGGGTTTCAATAGCTTCCTTCAACGTCGGGATAGCGGCATCGGAAGCCGGTAGTTTGTCGCCTTCGACGCTGAGAATAATATCTCCTGCCTTGATGCCAGCTTCGGCGGCGGCGGAGTCATTGGAAATCACCTGAGGAACCAAAGCACCGGGTTCGTAGTTGAACCCATCGGGAACCCCGACAATTTGGAACTGCAATGCCAAAACCAGGTAAGCAAAAACCAAATTGGCAATGACCCCAGCACTAATCACAATCACCCGGTCCAAAACGGGGCGATTGCGCAACAAATCAGCATCATCTTGCGGAATTTCGCTTTCCGGGTCGTCATCGGGAAAGCCGACAAATCCCCCTAGTGGTAAAGCTCGTATGGCATATTCGGTACGAGCGCCTTGAAGTTTCCAGAGGATGGGACCGAAACCAATGGAAAAACGGTTAACGTGGATCCCCTGTAGTCGAGCGGCCAGAAAGTGACCGAGTTCGTGGACAAAAATTAAAAGAGCTAAAATCGCGATCGCTGCCAGAACTGACATGAAGCTAATCCAGAATTTCTGAGTTTTCTTTTCGTCGATACGCGCTCGGTTTCAAGCGGCGCTATTTCAGCTACTGTGCTGACTTTCTGGTTGATTGTAGCACTTCTACGAACGAGATGGCGATTTTCCCGAGTTGGCTGGTTGTGGTGTTTGCCAATTAGGGGGTAAAAATGGCAAAAATAAACCCCCTGGGGCGCAGGGGGAATTTCTCTCAAGCAATCGGAGGATGGTTCTAAGGTATTATCGAAATGAAGTAATTGCTGTAGTATCTTTTACCGTTTTTTGGGCTATTCCCAAATTGGCTGCCGGCGTTCAAAATGGAAGTAGTTCGTCGATCGAAATTCAGCAATCTGTTAAGGAACCATCCTGCAAGCCTATGTCAGATCTATCTGTTGCTAAAAACTTAGTGGAAGATGCCCTACAAAAATATCAAAACCAAGCAGACTACTTGGCCATTCGCGTTGAAGCTTCCGACCAAACCGATATTTTTCTACGCGGGTTGCGGGTAGAAACCCTGAGCGAGGGGATTTCCCTCGGTGGACAAGTGCGCGTTTGCTATCGAGGAGGATGGGGCACCAGTAGTTTCAATCGCTTGGCAGATTTGCACGATCGCGTAGAAGATGCGATCGCGGCTGCCAAACTAGTAGGAGGCGACAAAACCTATCTAGCACCCATTTCTCCGATACAAGATAGCTGCCAGCTACCGCTAACCGGAACCAATCCCCGGGATGTGCCCTTAGAACAAAAAAAAGAACTGTGCCAGCACTACACGGACATTCTGCGAGGGGTGGACAAGCGAATCGCCTCCACATCCGTACGTTATGGCGATCGCTACCAGCAAGTACTGATTGCCACTTCCGAAGGCACCCGCATCGAACAATCTTGGACCGACATGGAAATGCGGTTTGCTGCCACAGCCAGAAATGGTGACATTGTACAAACCGGACGGGAAACCACAGGTTCCCGTCGTGCCTACGAAGATTTAACCAACCTAGATACCCGCGTACGCAGTGCTGCCGAACGCGCGGCGGAAGCTTTGTTTTTGCCTTCAGTCCAAGGCAACACCTATACGGTAGTTATCGACCCCATTCTTTCGGGTTTGTTTGTCCACGAAGCCTTCGGTCACCTCTCGGAAGCCGATATGGCTTACGAAAACCCAGAACTGTTAGAAGTCATGAGCTTCGGGCGGCATTTTGGTCCCGAAGAACTGCAAATTTTCGATGGCGCTGCTCCCGTCGGACATCGCGGAAGCTATTTCTACGACGATGAAGGGACTCCTGCCAGCACCACCCAATTGATCGAAGATGGGGTTTTGGTGGGTAGACTCCACTCCCGGGAAACCGCTGGTAAACTGGGAGAGCAACCCACGGGCAATGCTCGCTGTCTTGACTACCACTATCCTCCTTTGGTACGTATGACCAATACTTGGATCGAACCCGGTCGCACGCGGGTAGCTGACTTATGCAACGATATTAGCGAGGGGGTCTATGCCCGCAACTGGTTGGGCGGCATGACCAACGGCGAAATGTTTACCTTTAGCGCTGGCGAAGCATGGATGATTCGTAACGGAAAATTAGCAGAAAAAGTGCGCGATGTAACGCTCTCTGGTAATGTATTTACCACCCTGGCAGATATTGAAGCGATTGGGGATGATTTTTACTGGGACGAATCTGGAGGTTGTGGAAAAGGCGGTCAAAGTGGTTTGCCTGTAGGTTGCGGCGGTCCTAGTTTGCGGATTCGCAACGTGGTTGTGGGCGGCGATTCTCCAACTTCTAGCTAGTCCCAGTCAGCCAATTGTCAATATTTGTCAGTCTCGAATGCTATCGAGGTTCCTTTCGCGAAATCAACAGACAAAGATGAAAACTGTATTGAAAAATCTCGTTACTCGGGTTGCTACCACTACCTTGATTGCTGCTGGCTTGGTTTCTCCGTCGCTAGCGGCTACGTTTGGAGAAAAACAAGTCAACCAAAATGATTTCATTGCTGTCGCCAATCCCTTGCGTACTGGCGATCGATACCAACTGTTGCTCATCGAACAAATTTCCGGTACTCGAACTTGTTGGAGTACGACCGGTTCCAATCCTACACAAGTGAATTTATTGCTGCTGAACTTTGACTTTAGTGGGATTTGCGGGCGCAGTACCGACCCCAACGGTTATGCGATTCGGGTTGACGGCGAAGATGTTGGGTATAGCTTGCGGTTGGAACGGCGGGGGAATGAGATTGTTTTGATCGGACGCGAAAATTCCTTGCTCGGCGAACGACAGGAATTTGAAATTGGTACCACCAATGGTTTGGTTGACGGACCCATGAAAATTCAACTGTATCCGGGGTGGCGTTTTACCAAGCGTACTTACGAAGGAAAAACTTTGGGTCTGGTTTACTTTAGCACCGATCGCTCTCTATCAAGCCTGACCGGTCAAGCGCCGTCGCCATCGCCATCGCCATCTCCCTCGCCGTCACCATCTCCTTCACCCTCTCCATCGCCACCTTCTGCAACAGATCCTTTTAAAGATATTACTGGTGATATTTACCAACAGGAAATTCAACAAGCAGTGCAGATGGGTATTATTTCCGGTTTTGGTGATAATACCTTCCGCCCGACCGAACAAGTAACGCGGGAACAGTTGGTTTCCATTGTCCTAGAAGCGATCGCAGGAATGGACAGTACCAACATTACCCTTCCCCAAACGACGACCAGTTCCGCTTATCCAGATGTACCGGCATCCCGTTGGAGTGCTGCCAAAATTCAGTTTGCCCGCCAAAATAATATTGTGAGTGGCTACGAAGATGGCACATTTCGTCCCACGCGCACGGTCACGAGAGCGGAAATGATGGCGGTTTTGCGTCGCTCTGTTGAGTTTGTGAAAAGCCGCCAAGGAGAATCTCCCACAATTCCGCAGCGGGATTCGCCGACAGATTTTACTGACATTAACGGTCACTGGGCAAGTTCGGTAATTACGCTCATGTCTTCTTACTGCGATGTCGCTTCTGCTTTTCAAGAACGCGGCAGTTCTTTTGAGCCGAACAGGGCAGCACAGCGCAATTATGCTGCGGCAGCAACGTTACGCGCCGTTCAGTGTCTAAAATCTGAATAAAAAACCAACAAGGAAAACAACCAAAAGCCACGTCTGCTTTGCCCGAAATGCTTAGCAGATGCTGGCTTTTATTTGATAGGATGAACTACTATTTGCCCAACTCTTTTATAAAATTAATTGAAATCGAACGTAGTGGTAGAGAAATGGTATAAATTCATTTTGTAGATAAAGCGATCGCCAAAAATTCGACTTGGAAAACAATCCAGCCATCATTGGTTTTCCACAATTTGATTTCATCTAGATGCTTGGCCAAAAGCGAACGAGTTGCCAAACTTCCCTTATTGAGCCACCCTGGTCGGAAAAACAATTGAAGAATTTGAGTTTTGAAACCATTGGGTAGCGGTAGCGCTATCTACTGGTTTAAAAAATAAATAACCTTGTCCGCACTCACAATTCAGGGACAAAAGAATTTCCCGTTGCTGGTTTCTTTCGATGCCTTCTGCTACTAATTCCATGCCCAAACTTTGGGCTAGCGTAATAATGGTACGCATAATTTCAGTACCGCTATCGTCATTGAGACGGTTGACGAAAGCGCGATCGATTTTGAGAGTATCGATGGGAAATTCGTGCAAGCGACTTAGGGAGGAATATCCCGTACCAAAGTCATCAATACACAAGTTAAATCCTTCTTGTTTGAGCTGATGAAGCAATAATTCTGATGAATTAACGGCTTCTAAAAAATTACTTTCTGTGATTTCTAGATTGATAAGCTGGCTATCAACCTCAGTTTCGCGACAAAATTCTAGCAAGCGATTGACAATACCTGGTTGTTTGAGTTGGATGGCGGAAAGATTGATATGCATGGACAACTCTGGCAAGTTGGGAAACTGGCGTTGCCAATCACGCAACTGACGGCAAGCTTCGTAGAAAACCCAATCTCCCACACTACCAATTAAACCAGTTTCTTCCGCGATCGCAATTAATTCTGCTGGCGAAATCCACCCCAGTTGCGGATGGTACCAGCGAATCAGTGCTTCAAATCCTTGCAACTCGCCACTATCTAAAGCCACAATGGGCTGGTAGTGCAAGCAAAAATCTCTCGATTCTACAGCCTGGCGCAGTTCGTGTTCTAAATGCAAGCGCGATAGCACTTGCTGTTGCATTTGGTAGGTCAATACCTGATAGCGACCCCGACCTGCCAATTTTGCCTGATACATAGCCACATCCACATCCCGCAACACATCGGTTGCGCCTCGGTAGTTCATAGTACTGGCAGTGATGCCAATACTGGCACCTGTATAAATTTTATAGCCGTTCACCATCAGGGGTACTTGCAGTTGTTCTTGGATGGTTTCTGCTAGGTCGGTAGCTCGAGTGATATCGCCAGCATCTTCAAGCAATATAATAAATTCATCGCCGCCAAAGCGAGCTAGTTGCGCGTTGTCTGCCAAACAATCTTGCAATCGAAAGGCAATTTGTTTGAGCAACTCATCTCCCACTAAATGACCCAAGCGATCGTTAACGACTTTAAAACGGTCCAAATCGATAAATAAGACAGCATAAATATAATTACTATCTTGAGACGATCGCTGAATATTTTGTTCTAGGCATTCCATGAACCAAGCTCGATTGGGAAGGCTCGTCAAAGAATCGTGAAAAGCCTGATACTGTAACTTCTTTTCTCTTTCAAGTAAATCCAAATGGGCTTGTTGTAGTTCTTGTAAGGCACTTTTCAAATCGGCGGTGCGTTCGTCAATCCGTTTTTCCAAATTGGTAGTAAGCTGTTGCAAGGCCCGTTCGGTAGCCATGCGTTCCTGAATTTCCTGCTGCAAATTTTGGTTGAGCGATCGCATTCTTAAATGTAGCTGAATGCGCGCCAACACTTCTTCCTGTTGAAAAGGCTTGGTAATATAATCAACCGCCCCCATATTCAACCCTTTCACTTTATTGGCCGTATCGGAAAGAGCGGTCATAAAAATAATGGGAATATCTTCTGCTTCTGGCATAATTTGCAGGCGATGGCAAGTCTCAAAACCATCAATGCCTGGCATAAGCACATCTAACAAAATTAAATCGGGTTTGGTATAGCGAACTTTGTCGATCGCACTTTCTCCATTTTGTGCTACTAAAACTTCATAGCCCACATCGTCCAGCAAATCGCATAAAAGTTCTAGGTTGGTGGGAGAATCATCGACAATAAGAACGATCTGAGCAGAATGGTTGCTGCTATCCATGGCTATTTTCTTAATACTGGCAGATCGACTGAAGCAATTCCCGTTTTCGAAACTGCTTAGCTAATTTATATACATGTTGGGCACCAAGGATCAACTGGGTTTGTTCTTGTTGAATGGTAGCACCTTGTTTCTGGATGGCTTCAAGATGGCTTCGCAGGGCTAGTTCGTCAAATTTTTCCAATTCTTTGGGGAGAGGTGCTACCATTTGAGAATCAGAGACAGCAACTTCTGATGCTGTAGATCCCTGGTTGGAGGTTGTTTCTTTGTACAGAAACTCGATTGGTAAGAGAGATTCAATTTTTTCTAAAAATTCTTCAATGGCAATGGGTTTGGCAAGAAACTCATCAACCCCACAGGCTTGGTTGCGATCGCGGGCAAACGCACTGGTTGACAATGCTATAATAGCTGTATCCGCTAATTGGGGTTGCTGGTGCAGTTGATAAATCGCAGCAAAACCATCCAAAACTAGCATAACAAGAGCAATAATAATGAAATGTGGCAAATACTGAGTTGCCTTTTCCACAGCTTCTTGCTCGTCAGTAGCTTTACAAGTTTCCAAGTCCACGCGCATAAGCAAGTTGACCAAAAATGAACGATTTTCTCAGGTACCATCAACGATCGAAATTCGCCAGCAATTGCCGTTAATTTTCACCAACTGCTGCTTCCTTTGTAATTGTTTGACTTGCCTGCTTTAACGACAGGTACTTCAATGTCAAAAGCAAATGTTGTTCCCCTTCCCGGCTCGCTGGTAGCCGTTATTTTCTCTCCCATCATTTTTACGAAATTTTGACCAATCGCCAACCCCAATCCGTACCTTGGTTCTGATGTCATGCCAATGCCAGTATCCATAAATTGAAAGCGAAGTTTGCTCCTGGTTGATGGCGAATTTGCCCAATTTTCAGCACTGACATGGGGAATCGCTTCCCCTTGTTCGATAATTTGAATCCCATTGCTCGGTAAATTGAGCAATACCTGCCGTAGTCGTTTGTCATCGATTTGGATTTGATATGGAAGTTCAGTTTGAGATTGATAAACAAAAATCAGTCCTTTTTGTTCGGTTTTAACGGCGACTTCTTAAAAAATTCCGGCAGACGAACTGGCTGTGGATGTAGCTCTATTTTATCGGCTTCTACTTATTTGCGCATATCCCAAAATCCCATTGAAATAGGTAGGCAATTGGTGGATCGTATTCTCCAAAAAACAGCTTTTGGCTTCATTAGCAACATCAGTTGCTTTTTTGGCATCTTTTCGTTTTTGCATATATTCGCTTACCCACTGAATTAGCTGGTTGAAAGAATTGGCTAAAGAACCAATTCGTTGTTGGTAGTTACGGGGATTCGTAGCTGGAAATTTAATTCCCATACCGCTTTTCGACACCACCGGCCGTGCGATCGCTTGACTGGTCGTAAATGCTAGGGTAACAGCAATGGCAATAGCTAAAAAAATCCCAGTAAATACCACAATCAACGCACCGTCTCGGCTGTTTCTAAATTCCGATTGACTTGTTGTTGGATAGATGCTTGCTATTTGAAGCGATTTAAATATTCTAGTAGCCGCTCGTACCAAATCCGACGTGTACAAACCACATTTTACATAGAGGAAGACCGAACAGGGGAACAGAACGACAAGAAGTTCTAGACTGGGGTTATTTTTCGGGTCAATGAGTGCGAATGACCTATCAAACCAAGTTTCTAAATTTGGGCTCTGCCACTGGTTAGGGATGCTAAAAGTTCCTGCTGGGTTGGCTTGACTTTCGATTTGGTATCATATGCTGCGAAACGGCTAGTAAATTCTGGCAAAATTCATAATATCGCTACATTTTGTTGAAATCTTAGCTTTCTTTTCCACCAACAGCAGCATCAACCTGCCGAAATAGTTTTTCTTGAGTATCGGCATTGTCTAAAACTACATCAGCACGTGCTTCCTTTTCCTGCAAAGACATTTGTACTTGAATTCTAGACGCGGCAGCTTCTTGAGTCATACGATTGCGCTGCATCAAACGTTGAATTTGCTGTTCGTACGTACAAGAAATGACCCAAATCTCTGTCACCAAATCGGTAAAATTAGCTTCAAATAACAAAGGAACCACCAATACTACGCAATTTCCTCGTTCGGGCAATTGTTCTAAAAAAAGCGATCGCACGTAGGGGTGAATTTGTGCTTCTACCCACCGACGTTCTTGTTCGTCAGCAAAAATAATTTCGCCTAATTTCGGCCGATTCAAATTCCCATTTTCTAATAAAATCTGGTTGCCATAACGTTCCACCAAACAATCGAGAACCGGCGACCCTTTTTCCACTGCCATACGTGCGTACGTATCGGCATCGAGAACTGGAAATTGATAGGTTTGTGCCAAATAATTAGAAACGGTTGTTTTCCCCGTTGCAATGCCACCGGTTAAACCAATCCGTCGCTGTTGGGAAGGCAGGTCATTTTCTGACATAAAACGAATTAGCGTATTTTCATTTGAATTGTTTTCAATTTCCGAACCATAGTCCATTTATATTTTTATATGAAATCGCTAGATCGTGTTTTCATTGAAATTGTGAAGCTTCGGATTGACTGCCCCTCCATTTGTAACTGTTTGCGTTCGATCTGAAATGGCTATAGCACTTTTATTGTTGCTTGTTGGGATTGTAAGTATCGATCAAACCACCAAATGGGTCGTAAACGGCGATGGGAATGCCCACAGAATCGCTTATCCCTTCCAAAGCCGCCTGCAGGCCGCGCACGTGGCTATCCACTTGCGATAAAATTTGCTTCTGACGGGTAGAATTTGCTTCCATTACCGTCGTACGTACCCGCTGCACGTAATCGTTGGCCAGCCTTACAGAAATTACGTCAGCAGTAGCATTGTATTCGCAGATTTTCGGCGACCCCATACAAATCGACATCAGTGAAGTGCGAGCTTGTTGTAGCAATTGAGCCGTTTGTAATTTCTTCTGGGCGGTTTTTAGCTCAGTTTGATAAGTTTGAGCCAAAGTTTCGGCTTTGCTGCCATAGCCGGCATGTTGTTGTAACTGTTGGGCACTGCGAATGGCATTACGCCAAGAAGCAACAGCCTCCGACCAATTGCCCTTTTGTTCCAATGCTTTTGCTTTTTGAGCCTCATTCATAGCTTGATTGTGTAATTTGGTCGCCATGGCTTCTCGATTTTTGCGGTCTCTGGCTTGACTCAGTTCCGATTTGTAGGAAGCCAGCAAACTTTGGGCTTCTTCATAGGCTTGGGTGCCCGACCGAACTTGCTGCAGTTGTTCGATGGCCCCTTGCCAGCTACTGTAGACGCGCTGCCAGCTTTCCCAAGACCCAGCAACGCCTTCGCGGGTTTGTGCAGTGGCAATGGCGGCTTTGGCAGCGTCTAGTTGTTCTTGAGCTTTTTGTTCGGCACGAATTTCAGCACGAATTGCTTGTAGATTGT
This sequence comes from uncultured Geitlerinema sp., assembly GCA_964477525.1. GTDB lineage: Bacteria > Cyanobacteriota > Cyanobacteriia > Cyanobacteriales > PCC-9228 > PCC-9228. Next base: position 46,683 of record CAYZHY010000008.1, read on the forward strand.
GGCGGTATTCTGCCCGTTTTTCGGCGACCAAGTCGGCAAATGAGGCATCTTGGGGAACGTTTTCTAAAGCCGCGATCGCTTGTTGCCATTTTGTAGCCACTTCTTGCCAGCGTTCCACCGAGTGGGGTGGATTTTGTGCCAGTTGGGCGGCTTGGGTGGCTTGGCTAAAAGCATCCTGCAACCGAGCAAACTCGGCGGAAGCTTCTTGGTTGGCAGCCAACCAATCTTGCGCCTGACCGTGTTTCCACGACCAAGGGGGAATGGCTTTGACTTGTCGGATATGCTTTTGTAATTGTTGCTGCCAGCCGATAATTTCTTGAGATGAGCTAGCGTTGGCCAGCGATTCTGGTAGCTGCTTGCTAAACTGTTTGGCTTCTTGCAATACCACACATTTACCAATTACGCAAGGGCGGCTCAGACCGTATACCAACCCAACCATCAGCGTCAGACTGCCGCCTGCTAGTGCGATCGCTTTGACGAGCGTTCCCAGCGACGGTTCGGAACTTTCGGAACTTTCGGAACTTGACGAAGAAGCATACGATTTCCGAGAAGACTTGCGATAAGATTTGCCAGTAGAACGGCGGTTGTTGCCAGCTCTAGCTTTTGAGAGGCCACCCATGTAAATCCGGGAACGAGAACTAGAAGAGCCAGGAATGTCAAAAGGGTTGTCAATGCCTTCTAGTTGTTGGTGCCAGTTTTCTGAGTTACGGGATGGGCGATGGTCAAAGCTGCTATCCTGGTTATCTGTAGTCGGGTTGGCAAACAACTCGGAATTGATATCCGAGAATTCCGATGGATCTGGGGCGCTAGGTTCGGAACTTTCCGAATTGGAATCAGAAACACCAGTAACCTGCGAAGTTTCCAAATCGAACTGATGGGCAACGTAGGGTTTTTTCTCTCCCCTCACGCGCAAAGCCAAATAAACTTGTGTAGGAAAATCCCCTTGGGAAAAAATTTCGTCAGTATAAAGTTGTTTGAGCGTTTGTTCCAACCGACCAAACACTTGTGGTACTTGCAAGTTTTCGGTGGGAGGGTGTTGTGCTAAAACTACAAAGGTTTGTTTTTGGATATCGCAGGCCACTTGCAACTGGGTTTGCTGGGGAAATGCTTCTTGGAAATCCTGCTGCAAGCGCTGTTCGGTTTTTCGCAATTGAGTGGGGCGGGTGGTTGCGTTCATAAGTTATTCCAATCAGTTAGCAAGCTAGTTTTTCCAGATCGGTGGATATTAGCGGACAACTGGATGCACCTATTGGTTCGTTCTTTATTTAAGGATAATAAATGATGGCTCGATTGATGATACAGAAATTTTTCAATTCTTTTCCCAATTCAATTGTGTGACAATAGTTGATTGGCAGCATCGCCGGAGGGTTAGGAGTACAATTTCATCATGAGGATACTGATTGGTAACGACGACGGCATTCATTCTGTAGGCTTGCACGCGCTGGCAGAGGCTTTGGCAGAGGCAGGTCACGAAATTACTGTGGTTTGCCCGGACCGGGAACGTTCGGCAACCGGTCACAGTTTGACGCTACACCAACCTATTCGAGCTGAGTTGGTTACTTCTGGGTTCAGTTCCCAGATTACGGCGTGGTCGTGTTCGGGAATGCCTGCTGATTGTATCAAACTAGCTTTGGATGCTTTGGTGTCGCAACCGCCGCAGTTGGTTTTTTCGGGTATCAATCAAGGGCAAAATTTAGGTACGGATATTTTATATTCGGGAACCGTATCGGCAGCCATGGAAGGGAGTATTGAAGGAATTTCGAGCATTGCCATGAGTTTAGCTAGCTATACGAGCTCCGATTTTCAACCGGCGGCCCAGTTTGCATGCAAGTTGGTGGCGGATTTACAGTCGGAGTCGCTGCCGGTGGGAACCTTGTTGAATGTAAACGTGCCACCGGTGCCTGCTGAGGAATTTGCTGGCGTTGTTTGGGCGCGTCAGGGGGTCCGTCGCTACGTGGATGTGTTTGAAAAACGGGTGGACCCGCGCGGGAAAACTTATTATTGGATTGCTGGTGAAGTGGTGGAAGAAGGTGCTGATGCGATCGCGAAGGACTTGCCTGCAGATTTGCCTGCCGATGTAGAGGCGATCGGGAAAAATTACATTACCATAACACCTTTGCACTACAACTTAACTTGTAATAACCGCCTACAACAGTTGCGATCGCGACAATTTCATTTGTTCTAATTTTTTCTAATAGGAAAAAAACCACCTACTTTACTCAGAAGTTCAGAAGACGAAGCAAAGCAAGCGGGATAGACTATAAGTAGAAACGTATTGTCAGGATTTTCATCCATGGCCAGTTTCTATTGAGTTTTTAGATGCTTGCAGGTTTTGCCATTGGCGTGTTCGCTCGAACGGCCTTGCTTTCAGTGCTTGGTGTTGGTTTTCTAGTCTGCCTTCCAGCATAGCGAGAAATCCATGAATGCTCACATTTTCGATAGTCACTCGATTATCTGTCCGGTCTGCCACCAGACCACCAGGATTCCTGCTAGCGGTTTGGTGATGGGATTGTTTACCTGTCCCCATTGTGGTTTTCGCCTGGTGGTTAGTTGGAGCGGACATTACGTTCGCGATCCGTTTACGTTGCAGCAAATGGCTGTGGGTCAAATGCTCCGCCGCCAAAGCCATCCAGTAGCTCGGATTATCCGGGATTTTGTGCTGGCCAAACGCTCGGCGATCGCTTTTTTGGTGGCAAGTGCGGTATTTTTGGGGTTAACTTGGTTTGGTACGGGCGAACCCACTTCCCAACGTCCCAGCCTGCGCAGTTTGTTCCGACAGGTAACGGAATGGGTGGAACTGACCACGTCTTCGCCTTAGCTGGTTAGCCTTTTTTCGTTTTGGAGATATTGCTGCCCAGGAAACCGGTCCCCGTCGATCGGGCCATTTATTGCGTTTTGTTAAATTTTTGAGAAGTGGTTATAATTTTGTTAACTTATCCGATAAATCTTTGCTGTTTACTTCCCGATCTTGCCCTTGTCTGTAGCCTATTTGCTCGTTTTCCACGGTAGCCGCGACCCGCGACCGCAACAAGCTGTGACTCGTTTGGTCCATGGGTTGGCGGCATGGATGTCTCCTCAACCTTCCCAAGCTGACGGCGAAACTGCTGTTGCCTCTGCTGTCGCCAATTCCCAAGGTACGGAGGGCGTTCGCACTCAACTAGCGGCGATCGCACCAGAACCTCTTGTGGCCTCGGCTCCGTTAGAATGCGGCGAACAGCCTTTACATGTAGAAATCGATCGCTTGGGGAAAAAACTCTTACAGACCAGCGATCGCGAGCATACTATTCGTATTTTACCTTTATTTCTGCTGGAAGGGGTCCACGTTCGCGAAGACATTCCCCAGCAAGTAGAACAAGCCAGACAAATGCTACCGGCAACGGTGCGTTTGCAACTGCTGACCTATATTGGCTCCTATTCGCCGCTAACGGTTCCCCTCTCGGAAGCTATATCCGAACGTACGGCTGATGCTTGGATGTTGATTTCCCACGGAACTCGGCGTTGGGGTGGCAACCAACCAGTAGAACGAACGGCAGCCAAACTGGCGGAAACTTCCCAGCAACCGGTTTTTTGTGCGTATTGGTCGGTTTCTCCTTATCTATCGGAACGTATCGATACAGCGATCGCTGCTGGATACCGGCGCATCGGGGTTTTGCCCTATTTCTTGTTTCCCGGCGGTTTGACCGATGCCATCGGCGAACAAATCCAGCAACTGCAAGCTAGCCGCAACGTGGAATGTTTCTTGAGCCCACCGATGGGGATGAGGGATGAGTTTGTCCGTTTGTTGTACAATTTACTGAAATTTGATAAAGTGAAAGTTTATTAGAAAATAGCAATCCCAACAAAAGCGATCGCCTTGCTGTAGCGGGCAAGGGATTCGGTATAGGTTATCGGGCGCGACTATGAGCGAGAAGCAATACAACTCTTTCCAGAAGATTCCCGTAGGAAAAGTATATTTGGTAGGTGCTGGTCCCGGCGATCCGGGCTTGTTTACCCTGAAAGGCAAAGCTTTGCTAGAAATGGCGGATGTGGTGGTTCACGATGCTTTGGTAAGTTCGGAAATTTTAGCCGCCATCAACCCCAAAGCCGAAGTGATTCATGCTGGCAAGCGTCGCGGCCGGCATTCTTTGCTACAAGAAGATACAACCCGCATTTTAATTACCAAAGCCCGAGAACATGCGGTGGTGGTGCGTCTGAAAGGAGGCGACCCATTTGTTTTTGGTCGCGGTGGCGAGGAAATGCAAGATTTGCTAGAAGCAGGAATTCCGGTGGAAGTGGTTCCTGGGGTAACTGCTGGTGTTGCTGCACCCGCCTACGCTGGCATTCCAGTCACCCATCGCAACTACAGTTCTTCCGTTACCTTTGTCACCGGTCACGAAGCGGCTGGCAAGTACAAACCAAAAGTTAACTGGCGGGCGTTGGCTGTGGCTTCCGAAACCATTGTCATTTATATGGGGGTGCGCAACCTGCCCTATATTATTTCCGAACTGAAAGCAGGTGGGTTGAGTGGCAGTACGCCGGTGGCTGCTATTCGGTGGGGAACCACACCGGCTAGCGAACAACTGATGAGTACCCTCGATGCGATCGTTGCTGAAATGGAAACTACAGGATTTGAAGCACCTGCTATCATTGCAATTGGGGCCGTTGCCAATTTGCACGAAATTTTGTCCCCAATTGCCCAAACCTTCCGCTAGAATCATTGCGGAATCTCCATCAAATAGATTTTTCTGTTTTCATTCTGAATGAATTCTGCGATCGCTTGGTTCAAAGAATATGGCAGTATACTTTCGGTCGTTGCCAACCTTGGGATATTGCTGGTTTGGGTGCTATACGCCCAACTATTTTACCGAGACTATACCCGTCGTCGTCGCCCTCGGATTATTATCCACCACGCACCAGGGCAAGGGTTTGACTCGGCTTGCTTGCTAATCAACATGTCCCAAGAAACCATTCACATTATTGGTGTGCTGGTTGTCGTTCATACCACCGACGGTAGCTATACCCGGCGCGTTTCCGACTACTATCCCGTTTCTGCTGACCAATATTCGTTGCGAGAAGTACAATCCCTACTCAAACAAGGACCGCTATCTCCCGGTAGTTTCTTGTTGCTAGGAACCTACGGCGATTTGTTACAAAATATCGCGCCGGGTACGACAGAAGCTGCCAACCTAGCTGGCAAAGCCGTTAAATCCGACGATACCCAACAAATTACTGGTTTGGAAATCAAAGTCGTAGCTGTTTTGGGGGGCGACGACCGTTCCATTGGTGCCAGTCGTGCCTTTTCCGTTACCCACAACGATGGTGCCGTGGATATTCGACCCCAAACCCTTTACACCCAACAACTAGCTGGCCGCAAGCAACGACCGTTGTTAGATGCTTGGTTGCGAGAGTGCATGAACTTGAACAATTAACGCATCACTTCAACAACAAACCCCTGCAGAGCTAACCCTGCAGGGGTCATTATTACCAACAATGGACGAACACTTCGCTAGCGATGAATGTGCTGGTTATACAGCCACCGCTTCTTTTTCCATGTCCAGGCTGTACTGACCGCTGCTAGCAGCGCTGTTCATTTTGGCACGGTGCAGCAGCAACTTCTGAGCTTCTTGTGTCTTGGAATTGTCGCCGCGCCAATGTTCCAGAGCGGATTGTTGGATGGCACGAGCGTAGGAGAAGGTGAGGCGCCAAGGACATTCTTGAGCGTACTTGGCGTTCATGATGTTCAAGTGCTGGGCAGCTTGTTCGTTGGTTTGACCGCCAGACAGGAAGGCCACGCCAGGTACGTTGGCAGGTACGGTGTTGCGCAAGCACTGAACGGTAGCGTCGGCAACTTCCTCAACGCTGGATTGTTGCGGGCACTGCTTGCCAGCAATGGACATGCTGGGCTTCAGGATCATTTGGTCAAAAGCAATGTCTTGACGGTATAGTTGGTTAAATACCGTGTGTAGAGTATTGTTGGTGACTTCGTAAGAACGCTCGATGGTGTGGTCGCCATCGATGAGAACTTCGGGTTCTACGATTGGTACCAAGCCGCCTTCTTGGCACAGGGCAGCGTAGCGAGCCAAGGCATGAGCGTTGGCTTCAATGCAGGCGCTGCTGGGGATGTTTTCGCCAATGGTGATGACAGCACGCCATTTGGCAAAGCGAGCGCCCATTTCGTAGTACTCGGCAATGCGATCGCGTAGACCGTCAAGACCTTCTGTTACTTTTTCTCCTGGATGTCCCGCTAGGTCTTTAGCTCCAGTATCCACCTTGATACCGATGATGATTCCGTTGTCTTTCATGACTTGGGTGAACGGAACCCCATCTTTGGTGGACTGACGAATGGTTTCGTCGTAAAGGATAGCACCGCTAATATAATTGCTTAGATTGGGTGTAGTTAGGATTAGCTCCCGATAGGAGCGACGCATTTCCTCGGTAGTGGGAACTCCTACTTTGTCAAAGCGCTTGTTGCAGGTACGGTTGCTCTCATCCATGGCTAGGATGCCTTTCCCTTCTGCAACCATTGCTTTGGCAGTATTTCTTAGTTCCTCTGCGTACTTACTCATCATGGCGATTCCTCTTTACTTTCGTTCCTTACTTCCTGGACTCTGCTCTACAAAAACTATTGCAATGAATTTCAATAAATCCGCAATAGATAGAGTTCTCGCTATCCAGGTTGTGCAACTGTTGACACTCTCACGAATTCTATTCGTGAGATTCTCGCTTCATTGGGTGTGCCTAGATGGATTCGCTATAAGCTACCCCATCCTCGGCAACATTGCCCTCGGCGAGCGTTTTTCCGCCCTGCCCGGACGTACTTTCAAGGCAAACCTAGCACATTTTTGACAGCGGCGACCGCCGCACGGGTCGCTTTTCATACCTGCTTGAAAAAGTCAGGGCTTTCAAGCTCCCGATGAACGGGGTAACTCGCTGAATCGTGCCAGATTTGCTAACCTGGGCTAACAAATCTTGCCTGCTTTTTCCTAGTGGCGTTGGCACCATCTAGTCCGCAGGCCGATAAGATCTCTGCGACCTCTTTACGATGTTACCAGCTAACTGGGATGTTTCCAAAGAAAACCTTAAGGAACCATAATGGCAATTTTTTCCCTGGCAAGGGAATACACCTCAAACGAGCTTCTCGCCTAGCACAGCGGCTTTCCCGGAACCAACATCCCCATAAGGAACTGCTTCACCCCAATACTATCTTTCCAGTTGCTTAGCGATCAAGAGCGTAACGGCAAGAATATGCATAGGGATAGCGTTTTCCGGAAAATGGCGATTTCTGCCAATACCAAAGCTACGACTGCCAAATTTCCTGTGCCTCAGCTCGTTTGTTGGCGGCTACCTGCCAGAGAAACTCAACAAACTTGGTTTTATCCAGTTGAAAACTTTGCGACGAACCATGGTTGGGGTTTTTGTGTTCGTCTACATAATCTTCTACTTCCGGAAACCGTTCTGCGGTCAAACGCAGTAAATTTCCCCGACAGCGCCATCTCCATAAATCTTCGGTTTCAAAATCGCAGCCTTGATAAGCCAGCGCCATTTTATAAGCATACACAGAATCTTGTAGCAATGCCTTTACCTCAGGAGCTGTTGCATCTGGAATTTGATGCAAAGCCGAACGTGCATCAGCCAATTTCTCTGGATAGTCTTCCAAACTGGCATTGGCGTTGACATAGGTTTCCAACTCCTGTAAAGCTGTCATGGCTGTTTTGACTTTAAAATCTTGTTGAGACATGGAAGAGCGACAACCCACCAAAGCCACAGTTGCAGCCAAAAACATCGGTACAGTTTGAATAAAAATTGCCGTTGTGGAACGATTGGTAACAAAATTCACAACAACCCCCGCAAAAAAACTGAATAGCTTTATACAAAACCAACTACCTAACCAAAACCACCAAATTTCCCAGAATTGGTCGTATTGTTTTCCAGATCGTAGTTGGTAGGTGCAACTACCTTCACAATAAACGCCACAACTGAAAAACTTCTGAGGAAATTGGAAAAAATAAAAAACAATCCTCTTCAGTCACCTACCCAATCCTCAACTTTCGTTGCTGCGACCTTGGTGATGCCATGAGTGGGGCCAACTATCTAAAGCTGCTAATTGAATCCGGCGTTGCTGCAATTGAAACTCCAAAGATTCAATTTCTGCGAGTAGCTGCTGTCGGACTTGTTCCGCTCGATTTTCGGCGGTGGCAAAATAAGCTTCTATATAAGGCCAAAGCTGCACGGCCCAATCTTTGCTTGCACTCCTCAATTCTGTTAGCACCACCACTTCGCCGTTGGCTTCCAAACGAAACAACGTATACAGGCGTTTTTGCTGGTGTTTTTTGCCTCCTTTCTTTTCGCAAAATAAGTACAAACCGGGTTGTTGGTAGCACAGTTGGTCGATTTGATTGACAAACGGTCCTTCTATAGAATATCCGTCGCTTTGGGTTTTATCCAGACTTTCTATATACTTGCACCAATTTCCTGATGTGTTTTTGATACTACTTTCCCAAAATCCCGGTGCTTGTAAAAAGGCTTCTCGCAAGTTCACAAGGACAGGTGCGCTCATAGAAAAATCCTACGAAAGTTTTGACAAAGGGCAAATAGAGCTTCATTGGTTATCTGATTCCAGGTTCGCCCCTACTACGTTCGTTCGGAAATTGATAGAATGGTTTTGGCTGGGATTTGCGTATAGCTAAATGATAGGGGCGAACGGTTATTGGGTTCTAGAGCGTTTTTCATTTTTTAGAAAAACGTTGTTACGATACAAATGGCGATGAAAATGCGATCGCAGTACGGTAGTTTGCTGGGATGCACAAGTTGAACCCAATGGACTGTCTACCCAAGTTGGCGATCGCTTACGATCGTACAATAGTATAGAACTCGATTTTTCTATATAAACCAAAAGCAGTTGGGGAAGGATTTAGCCAGAATCCGCCAAGTTTTCAATTTAGAGGAAATTTTAAAAGACTTCAACAAGGCTATCACCGTCAAGTATGACACCGAAAGTGAATGGGGATATCGCAATTTCCATTTCCCGCAAGGATGCGTGCATTTAGCACTGAATTATGATGGCAAGTTTGACGAACAGGGATACTACGAACAACCGAGATGGGTTTCTGGTCAGATTGAAGAAGTTCAAGCCCAAAACGTCTTAAAATCGGGAAGCGGCAAGGGATTTAACAGTTTGTTTTTAGCCCATTCTTGATGGATATAGAATCACAAATTTCAACGGAAACAATAGCAAAATAAAAATAGCAACCGAACTCGTAGAAGTAGCCATGGGGGGTAACCAGGGATTTTGTCTCCTACAAACTTGGAAACAGGCGATCGAATCGGTGGATTGACCCAATTGAAGAAGAGAATTTATCCTACGCTATTGAACCTAATATGAAACAATTGCAACAGCTAGCCTGCAAGTTTTATAGGAAAAATTGGCAAAGCCAAATTATGAGATTTCTTTTGCCTAAATACTTAACGAGAAATTAAGAGTAGTATTGCTTATGCATTATACCATTGTTCCTCAAGATGGTTCGTTAGTTTACTATGTCATAATTCTAGAATGCCCTCATGAAATTAGGAAAATCATTTTTCCTTAATATTTTAGGTTCGCAACCAAAAAGGAATTGGGTATGCAATAAAACTTGTGAATTAGTTTCAAATTCCACCCATCCTAATTGGATATTTTATGTGAAAACACTATAAAAATTTTTCGGGCTTTAATCTTCGTACTCCACCCAAGAATTAGGAGTTTCCGATACTCGAACTTTTAACTCTACTCCTTCCGGTACTCGTTGCTTGGTTTCGTCGTAAATATATTTGGCAATCATTTCTGCTGTCGTTTCGTATTCTGGCGGTAAAATATCATTTAAAACCCCATGGTCCAATCCCCCCTTGGTGACATCTTTTTTTGCCCAACGCAAACTTCTAAAATCAGCAACCATCACAGAATGGGGAGTATATTCAGAAGCATGCAAGGAGTTTGAACTCGCTTCAATTTGCACTTTGTAGGTGTGACCGTGCAGGCGGCCGCAGGGACCGTCGTAATCTTTGATATAGTGGGCACTATCAAATGTAAATTCTGTCACTAATTTCCATTTGGGCATAATAGCTCCTTTCTATTTTGATATTTTCGATTTTGTTTCAACGAGCTGCTATGGGTTCTTGGTGTTTGGATGCAAACAACGCCCAATCTAGGAAAACCAAAAAACCCTTCTGATTGTATTGTATCGAAGGGAAACAGGGCTACTGAAACGAGCGAGTAAATTGGCCGTTACGGAAAAATCTATTCCCTACCAACTCAACCACCATCAGGAAGGGGCAACCCATTGCCAGAATGGCTGCTATTGCTTCTAACTGCAACAATCGTAGTATTGATGGGCATTTCTTTCGTCCTAACTACTGTCGTTATTCTCTGTTTGGACGAACTTAGGTGTTTTCATTGCGATCGCAAATGCTTGGCAAGGAGAAAGTACCGCTATTCTAAACGAAAAAGATCCGTTTGTTTACATTTTACTTGAAAATCAGGCGATCGCTGGCTAGAAGTCCGATATAGCGAAAGACAACTTGCTAATTTTTTTTCGTATGAATTCTTTTTATTATAATTGTTTTTGTAAAAAAACAGGAATGGTAACTGCTAGACTAGCTGTCATTGTTGCCATGGGATTGGTATCTGCTTGCACGAGTAGCACACCACCAGAAAACGCATCCAATGGCAAAGCATCCAATTGTGCCAATCCCGTGGACTACGACCCCAACCGGGATTATTTTCCAGAAAAAATCACCTTACAGTATGCTGATGGATTTCATATTGAATACCACCAACATTACAAAGTGGTCACCGTCGAACAACCTTGGGCTGGTGCCAATCGCAGCTTTCAATATGTTTTGGTGCAATGTGGCACCCCTATTCCATCAGGATACAAGCAAAACCAAATTATTCCAGTCCCCGTAAAAACAGTGGTTGCCCTTTCTACAACCCATTTACCGCACTTGAAAAAACTCGAAGTCCTCAATCGCTTGGTTGCCGTCAGCAACTTCCGACATGTCAATACCCCCCAAGTGCGCCAAAAAATTGAAGCTGGAACCATCAAAGAAGTGGGAAGAAACGCTCGCGTAGATGTAGAACAACTGCTGACCCTAAATCCAGATTTGGTAATGACTTTTAGTATGGGGAACCCGCAAACAGATAGCCACAACCAACTTATAAAAGCCGGATTGCCCGTCGCTCTCAACGCCGAATATCTCAGCAACTCACCTTTAGCCAGAGCTGAATGGTTAAAATTTACCGCTTTATTTTTCAACCGAGAAAAAATAGCCAACCAAAAATTTTCGCAAGTAGCGCGCGAGTACCAAGAACTAGCCGCCGTGGCAAATAAAGTCGATACCAAACCCAAAGTTTTGGTGGGTCATAGCTGGAAAGGTACCTGGCACGTTCCTGGGGGCAACAGCTACATGGCAAAATATTTACAAGATGCTGGTGCTAACTATCCCTGGTCCGATACCTCCGCCACCAGCAGCATTCCTTTAGACCTGGAAACAGTTTACGAACGCGCTGCCAATGCCGAGATTTGGCTCAATGGTTCCCAAAGTTGGTTTTCTACCGAAGATATTCTGGCAGATGACGAACGCTACGCGCAGTTTCAAGCCTTTCAAAACGGGCAAATTTACGTCAACAACGCGCGTTTGAACGAATATGGCGGCAACGACTACTGGGAAAGCGGTCTTGCCAATCCCGATGTGGTGTTGGCGGATTTGATAAAAATCCTGCATCCGGAACTACTACCAAACCACGAGCTGGTGTACTATCAAAAAATTGAGTCGCAAGCAAAATAGAAATTTCTGCCAAATTGATTGTCAACGGGATTTCGCTTTTTCTACTTATATGCCGATGGCAGCCACGAAACCGACTTGCGCCTACCCAGTTGCCTGTAGAAGCGTCGTCAATTTCCAATGAAACTTGTGCTAAGCTCAGTTTGGTCTTTACCCATCTTGCTGGTGGTGTTGTTGGTAGCTATGGGATGGAATTTAACCATGGGGTCGGCGGATATTCCTCCAATAGCGATCGCGCAGATTTTGCTGGGGCAACCACCAGAAACCGCTAGCTGGCAGACGATTATTGTTCAATTTCGCTTGCCCAAAACTATTACCGCCACCCTGGCTGGTGCTGCCCTTTCTGTGAGTGGCTTGCAAATGCAAACTTTGTTTCGCAATCCGTTAGCCGGTCCTTTTGTTTTGGGAATCAACGCCGGTGCTAGTTTGGGAGTGGCATTGGTGGTGTTGCTGGCTGGCAGTGCCACCAGTCAGTTGGATTGGATTGGCAATTTGGGGTCGGTTTTGGCAGCGAGTCTAGGCGCTTCGTTGGTATTGAGTTTGGCAATTGTTGTTGCTCAATGGATTCGCAGCAGTACTACATTGCTATTGTTGGGATTGATGTTTGGCTACATCACCAACGCTGCCGTTACCATTTTGCTGCATTTCAGTCCTACCGAACAAGTGCAAACCTACCTCACTTGGACCTTCGGCAGTTTTGGGGGAGTGACTTGGTCTCAGATGCAGGTGTTTTTGCCAACCGCATTGGTAAGTTTGTTGGTGGCATACTTGCTGTCAAAGATTTTAAACGTTTTGCTTTTGGGAGAACAGCGAGCGCAAGGGTTGGGAGTTTCGGTGAAAGTGGCACGTTTTTGGGTGGTCGCCAATGCTTCTTTGTTGGCTGGGGTGACCACCGCTTTTTGCGGTCCTGTTGCTTTTTTGGGCATCGCTGTGCCCCATATCAGTCGTGCTTGGCTGCAAACGTTGGACCGACGAGTTTTGCTACCAGCGACGGCTCTGTTGGGAGGGATTTTGGCTTTGGTCGCCAATGCGATCGCGTTGTTGCCTGGAAGTCAAACTGTGTTACCCTTAAATGCCGTCACAGCTTTAATTGGCGCGCCTGTGGTGGTATGGACCATTATAAGCCAGCGTCGCAGTGGCGGGGAATTTTAATTCGATTCGGAAGAGATTTTTGAAGAATTTGAAGAAGGTTCCCGATGGTAGTGGTCTTTGGACTCCTGCTTTTGAGAGGGATTTTGATATACTTGTACGCGATCGCGTCCGGAGTTTTTGGCTTCGTACAGCGCCCAATCAGCTTGCTGAATGACATATTCGGCGGTCGAGTCTAATCGAGGGATAATGGTGGTCACCCCCAAGCTGACAGTTAGGCGCTGGTTAATCGGCGATTGGACATGTTCTATATCTAAAGCCCGAACTTGAGAACGAATGCGTTCGGCAACAGCTATCGCACCTTCGGAGTCAGTATGGGGCAATAGAATGCCAAATTCTTCACCACCGTAGCGAGCCACTAAATCCGCAGAACGTTGTACGGCTTGGTCAATGGCTTGGGCAACTTTTTGCAAGCAGACATCTCCTGCTGGGTGTCCGTAGGTGTCGTTGTAGTCTTTGAAACAGTCGATATCAATTAAAATTAAGGATAAAGGAGCTTTTTCCCTCACCAGTCGCCATAGCTCTTGGTTTACTCGTTCGTCAAAGCTACGACGGTTGAAAACTTGGGTTAGCGAGTCAATGGATGCCAGTCGGTGCAGTTGGTGGTTGGCTTCTTCTAACTGTTGGTATAGAGTGGCTTGTTGAATAGCGATCGCAAGTTGGTCGGCAACGGCTTGCAACAGTTTCCGGTCTTCGGTGCGCCACAACCACCGACTGACGTGGGTACAAATTAAATATCCTACTGGTTCCTCTTGGATACATACGGGAACGGTCATGTAACGGGAGTTATCTAGCGGTAACGACCTGGGTTGCGTATGGTCGGGGGGAGATTGACTGGGTGGCAGGTCGGTGGCCTTGTGCCACTGAGAATTGCTGACGCTGACCCCATCAGCAGGACTGACCAATGGTAAATTAATGGATAGACGGGTTTGGTGAACCACGGCTTCTCCTTGCTCTAGTTTTTCCGAAAAGGCGGACAGGGGTTGAAAAGAAAAACGCCCCACTTGCGATTGCATTCCTGATTGTTTGTATTCCCATTTAATATCCAACACCTGGGAATTGGGGTCGTACCAACCAAAAGCAGCACGTTCCAAACCCAGCAATTTGCCCACTTCTTCCACAGTGGTGGGTAAAATTTCTTCCAATTCCAAGGAGGCGCGAATTTTGCCGGTAAGTCGGTTGAGTAGCCTCTCTTGTTGGACACGTGTAGAAAAACTTTCTAACAACAACCACTGGCGAATGGCTACAATTGTGGTCAATCCCAACAAAGCACTCATAACTGTGGCTAGTAGGTTGAGGGGTTTTAATTGACTTTGCATGTGCTGGTGGGGAACCACCAAAACTACCGACCAACTGCGCTCTTCGACGGGCCAGCGATTTACATAGACCGAATCGTTTCCCAAAACCATGGATATGGTTTCCTCGCTGACAGAGTCTCTGGCAATTTTTTGCGCAACTTGCGAAAGTTCGGGACTTGGTTTTCGCACGACGTTGGACGGTAAGGTGGGATTGGGCTCGTTAATTGCCGATGAGGTTGCTAATTTAGCAGTATAGCGGGAATAAATGAGGGGTTGGCCGCTGTCGTTAATGGCTAGGGCATAGCTACCGTTGCCGTAGTGGAGGGTGCTGACGATATAGGCAATTTCGTTGAGAGAAACTTCTCCAAGAAGCACTCCTATGGGCGTTCTGGGAGATTGAGGCTGGGAACTCGACCAGACAGGAATGGCTATGGTTGTGGTGACTGAACGGCGGCGATTGTTGAAGCTGGGTTGGCTAATGGCTACTTCACCCCCTATGGCTTTTTGGAAGTAAGCGCGATCGCGGATATTATTTGGTTGGGACTGTTGGTTGGTGGTGTACGACCACTCATTTAAGGTAATAAAAGCTAGAGAATAAAAGTCATCCAACCGATTCGTTTCTGCTTGTAGGTATGGTTTGATTTGCTTGAGTTTCATCGTACGCAGCGTTGGGGAGTTGGCGATCGCTTCTAGTTGTGCTTGGTGAGCAGAAAACCAATCATTGATTTGCGTTACTCCCTGCTTAATCTGCAATCGCGTATTTTCTTTAAAATTTTCTACAAAAAGTCCCCGTACCATACGGTAGCTTGTCAAAGCTACGGCACTCACCCCAAGCACGACGGTACCCATGGTAAGCAATATGACAATTTGGCGCGGACGCAATCCTTTGTAAAAACGTCGCAACGGCATAATACAGGTCAAATACCAAGTTTCCCGAAAAACAGATAACATATTTTTTCTAATATCCTAGTTATCAATAACTTTAAGCAAGCAATAATACGCAAAAATAATAATCTATGCAAATAACATTATGCATGTGCACTCAATTTTGTCACCATTTTTTACTAACTAGCCATCAATATACCATGGGGATAGTTGGTGCGACGATGGGGCTTTTCCCCTCATAAAAAACCACCCGGATGCGAACAAAGTCAAGATAATACCAAGTACAAACCATTGACTATCAAAACCAGGTAGTCCCAATGTTGCCTATATAGTGTTTCCAAATCAAACGTCAATAGTGCATGGCTGCAAGATTTTATAC
>CAYZHY010000009.1:0-41579 GCA_964477525.1 uncultured Geitlerinema sp.
GAAAAATACCACGACCTCACCGAAGCGCCAGAAGCCGGTCATGTCTGCAACCGTACCACAGAACAAACCACCCTCAAACACTGGATACTCGAAGAACAAATCCGCATCGTCACCATCTTTGGATTGCCAGGAATCGGCAAAACCACCCTTGCTAGAGAAGTTGTCGAACAAATCAAAGACAGTTTTGAATACGTTATTTGGCGCAACTGTAGCGATACCCTGACCTTGCAATCTCTACAAACCAACTTACTTCAGGTTTTCTCCCAAAATAACGAAACCACACCAACATCATTGCTAGACTATCTGCGATCGCATCGCTGTCTCATTATCCTCGACGACCTGCAAGAACTGTTCGCCAGCCAACAACTAGCCGGCACTTATCTCCCACAATACCAAGATTATAGCAAGTTCTGGCAACAAATCACGCGATCGCCCCATCAAAGCTGCTGGTTACTCCTCAGCTGGGAAAAACCAACCGAAATCGCCACCTTAAAAGGAGAAAACCGCCACTGCCGTAGCTTGCTACTTCGCGGTTTGGGAGAATCAGCAACCGAAATCTTGAAAAACAAAGGATTAACCGACGAACCAAAATGGGGAAACCTCATCCAACGCTACAGCGGTAACCCCTCCTGGCTAAACATTATCGCTTCTACCATCCAAGATTTATTTAACGGTAGCGTCGATCGCTTCCTATCCTATCCTACTCTCTTCCTAGGAGACTTGGAATTTATCTTGCAAAGCCACTACCAACGCCTGTCTGACCTAGAAAAAACCGTCATACTGTGGCTGGCCAACCAAAATACCGCCAACATTGCCAATAAACCAACCGACTTGGCTGTATCTGACGCTGAATTTTTAAAAGCAGTACAATCCTTGCGCAAACGGGGATTAATCGAAAAAGAAACAGATAGCGGAGAATCGCTGTTTGCCGTTCAATCCATTTTTAAAGCTTACCTACAAAATAGCTGAACCTGGTTCGCTTCTTGCCAGTCGCCAAACACATCCCAATCAAAAACACCAGAAGATATTTGAATTTCCCCATTCCCGTCTTAATCGTATCTTGAAATTCTAAAACATCTATACGTTCCGGTAACTATCTTATTTCAAGATAATTCTAATCTAGAGCGAACGATTTGGCGACTTGCCAACCAAAAACCATCCCTTTCCCGAAAATCCCTCAGAACCTCCCCGTTGATGTTGTAGAATAGTTATATGTAATCCGTTTGAATAGATTGAATCGCTCTCCACCCCCCGGCTGCAATGCCCTGAGCTTGCCGAAGGGTCGCCGTCCCCCGAACCTGCGGGGGACTACAGGGGGTTCTTCCCCATAAGTCTATAGCAGGATTTCATATTAAATATCAAGCAGAACCAACGTACAATACAACCAGCCACGCGGCAATTGGTTGCTATTGTTTTTCCATAGCGAAACGATGACGGCGGCGAAAACACCTTCCCAACATCTCCAACAAACACCAACAACCTCTCGACTCCAGCGTTACCTGCAAAATGCGGGATTGGCTAATGGGGAAATGACGCTTTCCGACTATACACCACCGCAAACAGTGACAGCGGATGTTCTGTGTTTGCCGTATACCCTCGATGGGGTGGATGGAGAAGCCAACTGTCGCCAAATTTTATTAGATGCTTGGCAGGCTTGTCGCCAGGTTTTGGCTGTGGCTGCTGCGGTAACTCTCAATAGCAACGATGACCAACAGTTGGTTCTGGCTGAAAATATATTTGCCGCCGATAGCAGCCAATCTTATTTTCACCAAGAGGAACTGCAACGCTTTATCGCCGAAACCCTAAATATAGATAGCCATCATATTGTACCGGCAGCGTTGGGAATTTTTTTCGTGTTTCGCCACCCCCACCGCAAGCAGCAATATCTCTTCTCTCGCTACGCTACCAACAACGCTTCCCGTCAGGATTTGTTAATTTATCTGGCGGCGACGAAGCCTCCCATGGAGGAAATTCCCCCCAACCTACAGCAGCAAATTCTCGATGAGTTTGAAACCTACGAACAAGCTGTCGAAATCTGCGATCGCATTTTACAACAAATCCAACAACCCCACCAGCGCAGCGAACTGATTCAATCCAGTAGCATTGGCAAAAAACTACCGGCGGCTTTATACGTTCACACCTCGGCAATTTCCCATCTCGACCTGCGCTTGCAACTGCTAATCGCGATCGCTACCCAAAAAACCGGCAAAATCGCCGAAGCCAATATTATCAAATTCGCCCTCGATTCCGCCAAACTATCCTATCTCTTTTATCCCGATTTTGACACCCATCCCCATCCTCCCCTCCAAGCTAGCTTGCAACTGGAATTTGACTTTACCCAACAACAACCGCTACAACTTCGCTATCGCCAATACGAAACCACCGACAATCCGCCAATTTTGCACCGCAAAGAAACCCTGGTTACCAGCGACTATCCCCACTACGAAACCTTTGCCAAACTCACCCGCCAGGAAAGCTATCTGGGATTGCTAGATAATCCTCAGGAAATCGGTACCCAAAAAGCATGGCAAAGTCGCTTGGATGAGTTCGGTGTCAAAATTGTCGAACATCAGGTATACTGGCAACAGCAGGATAGCGATGCTGGCAATGTCGCTGCGAATTTGCCCAAGCAGCCGTTTCCCAAAATAGAAATTCAACGCCATCGTGCTGCGATCGCGCGTAAAGAACTATCCAGACCCGTCCGCTTGGCATTAGAGTTGGGATTGTTTGCGCCAGGAACCACGTTTTTTGATTACGGTTGCGGTCACGGTGGCGATGTGTCTCGCATAGCCAAACGGGGATACGAAAGTACCGGTTGGGATCCCTATTATTTTCCCGATGGCGAAATTCGCAGCGCCGATATTGTGAATTTAGGCTATGTTATTAATGTTATTGAAGACCAAGCCGAACGTCAAGAAGCTTTGGTACGTGCTTGGCATCTGACCCAACAGGTTTTAATTGTTTCCGCGCAGGTAGTTATAGAAGACCGTCAAGGCGGCCATCCCATGGCTTACGGCGATGGCATTCTTACTCGCCGCAATACCTTTCAAAAATATTACGACCAGGAAGAATTAAAAAACTACATCGACCAAGTTTTGGGGGTGAATGCGGTAGCCATTGGCTTGGGAATTTATTTGGTATTTCGCGATGAAAACCAAGCGGGAACGTTTCGCGCGTCTCAATTTCGTTCTCGTACGCGCACTCCCCGCATTCGCAAGCCTAGCAAGCGATTTGAAGACTATCAGCATATGCTACAACCACTGATAGATTTTATCAGCGATCGCGGTCGTTTGCCCAAAAGCGGCGAACTGGATAGCGAAGAAAAAATTAAAGCTGAATTTGGCACGTTTTACCAGGCGTTTCAACTCATTTTACAGGCGACTGATATGGAAGAATGGGATGAAATAAGAGAACGGCGCTGTCGGGATTTGCTGGTGTATCTGGCGTTAAGCAAGTTCGACCAACGCAGCCTGCGCAGACAGCTAACGCCCAATATGAAAGCAGATATCAAAGCTTTTTTTGGCAGCCAGCGATCGGCACTCGCTTTAGCGGAACAGCTACTCTATAAATTATCAGATATGTCGTTGGTTCGCGATCGCTGTCGGGAAAGCCACGTTGGCGATTTGGATTCGCAAGGATTGTCGGTTCATATCAGCGCCTTGTCGGAGTTAGAACCCCTTTTGCGGGTTTACGAAGGATGCGCCAGCTGCAGCATTGGTCGAATGGAATCCGCCAATGTTATCAAATTGCACGGTCAAGTTCCGCAAGTTACCTATCTATACTATCCCGATTTCGATACCAATCCCCATCCAGTTTTGCACAGTTTTATGAAAGTCGATTTGCGGAATTTACACGTTACCTACGGCGAATTGGAATCGGATAGCAACCCGCCGATTTTACATCGAAAGGATGCGTTGGTGATGTCAGACTATCCAGGATATGAAAAATTTGCCCGGCTAACCCGCCAGGAGGAAAAATGGGGTCTCCTCGACGATAGGCAATCGATTCAAACCAAGAAAGCTTGGGAAAAATGCCTGCAAGAACATTGTGCTACTTTGAAAGGACACCGAGTTTGTTGGCGCGAAGATGCCGATCCCGATCGCGTGAGGGCTATTCAGAAGAAGAAGCAATTTCGGCAATCGTAGGGGTAAGCCCCCGTGCTTACCCCCTTCCAGAATTCCCCTTCTCCCACACTTGCCCTTTTGAGGATTTTTTTCCTGGCAATACAAAATCCGTATCATACCAACCATGAAAACTTATAGGAATCGGGCAACCACGGGGGGTTGCCCCTACGGAAACCATGAAAACCTATAGGAATCGGGCAACCACGGGGGGTTGCCCCTACGGGAATTGCGTTTTTTGTGTTGCGGATTTGGCAGAAATGGGGTTATTGGCATCAGAAAAGAGCGATCGCGCGATGGAACAACCGAACTGATAGTCACACGACCCCCAATGTATCCTACTCTCTAGTATAAAAGATAATTTTCTGTTTTGCTACTAAAAAATATAAAAATGATACGGATACCAACGATTCCCGAAACCGAAATTTTATCGATTCGTTTTCCTCAAAATCTTGCCTTGTACGTAACCCAAGAACAGTTTGCGGCATTGGCTACTGTCAATCGGGATTTGCGATTGGAACGAACTGCCAAAGGAGAATTAATTGCGAACCCACCGACTGGTTGGCAAACGGGAGAATACAATAGCAAAATTTCCGGAGAATTATACATATGGTGGCGAAATGCTAACGAACCGGGGAAAATTTTTGATTCTTCTACAGGTTTTGTTTTACCCAATGGTGCTATTCGTTCTCCCGATGCTTGTTGGGTTAGCCAACAACGTTGGAATGCACTAGTACCAGAACAAAAAGACACTTTTCCTCAAATTTGTCCCGATTTTGTAGTGGAATTGCGTTCTGCTTCGGATAATCTTTCTTCCCTACAAGGAAAAATGAGAGAATATATAGAAAATGGCGCTCAATTGGGTTGGTCGATCGATCCGCAAAATCGGCGCGTTGAAATTTATCGCCCTCAATCGCCGGTGGAAGTTTTGGAAAATCCTACGGAATTATCTGGTGAGGAAATTTTGCCGGGATTTCGACTTAACTTGCAGCGGATTTGGAGGAATGAATAACATCGCGATCGCTACCTGCATGCTTTGAGTCCAATTCCCCTATCCATCCTCCAAATAAAAATACTATAGCAATTTCTACTCTTCGCTAATTTGCGATCGCTCATTTTTTTTCAATTCTCAGCAATGCATCTGGTTGCGGTTCGTTATCCCCATCCCAGCGTACGGTTGTATTGTCTTCAACTTGAACGCCTAGTGTCGCTGTCCAGTCGTTTCCCAGCCATGCCATAATGCAAGCATGAATTTTTCCATGACTGATTTGCTTTTTTTAGATTGGGTATCGCCTGATAGCGTCGCTCGAATTCTTTTCTCGTCAAGCGATCGCCATGTTCTAGTGGTAAAATGCTCTCGTGAGGTTGCATTGCCATTTTCTCCTGCCAGCCAATTTCTATTTTATTCTATAGCAACTGCCAGCGAAAGCGCAGACAATAAAATTTCAATAGCTGTTTCAAATATTTCTCAATTGTCCCACCAGCACAGCAATTTTATTTAAATTTCTATAAAGTTCCGCCAATTTTTTCTATTTTGACCGGTTTCGTGTTTTACCATGGAAACAGTAGCAAAACCACGCGCCATTCCAAAACCGCTTGCCGGTAAGAAATATAAAACCATGGCGTAAAGGAGGAGAATTATGGTTCGTTTTTTCTACAAACTTTTGTGAAAATCCCTAGATAAAATTGTCGAATTATGCAAGGAAATAGGCATGGTTTACGATGTAGCAATTGTGGGTGGTGGTGTCATTGGTTGCGCCATTGCCAGAGAATTAATGCGCTACCGGATGAGCGCCATTCTCATCGATAAAGAAAGCGAAGTTGGATTTGGAACCAGCAAAGCCAACAGCGGTATCATTCACGGCGGCCATCACGTAGAACCCAATACCCTCAAAGGAAAATTAGAGTGGGAAGGCAACCAAATGTGGGATGCCTTGGCGGAGGAATTGGGATTTGGATTCGAACGCATCGGCGAGTTGACAGTAACGCGATCGCACGATGACATTTCTACCTTAGAACGTTTGCAGAAACGCGGTCAAGAGAAAGGCGTTCCGGGGTTGGAAATTTGGCAGCAGGAACGCTTGCAACAAGAAGAACCTCACCTCAGCGAAGATATTGTGGCGGCTTTACATGCCCCCACCACTGGGGTAGTCAATCCCTACGAAGCTTGTTTTGCCCTGATGGAAAACGCCACCATCAACGGGTTGGACTTTGCCGGCGATACACTCGTACAAGATTTGCAAACCGATGGCGATATTTGGCGCTTGCAAACCTCTAAAGGCGAAATCGCCAGTCATTATGTTATCAATGCGGCGGGATTGTTTGCCGATAAAATTGCTGAGATGGCAGGGGTAGGTGATTTTACCATTTCCCCGCGCAAAGGCGAAGAATACTTACTCGACAAACGCCTCAAAGGCTTGGTAAAACGGATTGTGTTTCCCTGTCCGACCCCCGTTTCCAAAGGGATTTTGGTGATTCCCACCTACGACGGTACCCTAATGGTAGGTCCAACCGCAGAAATGGTGGCGGATAAGGAAGACCTGTCCACGTCCAAAGCCGGTGGCGAACATGTATTTGAATCGGTACAACCCATCGTTCCCGGCATTAGTCCGCGAGATTGCATTGCTGAATTTGCCGGTTTGCGCGCTGTTAGCGATACGGAAGATTTTATCATCGGACCCACCAGTAAAAAAGGGTTTATCAACGTCGCCGGCATCCAATCGCCGGGATTGACCGCTGCCCCTGCGATCGCGGATAAGGTATTGCAAATAATACAAGAATCAGGCTTAAACCTAAAAGAAAACGACGAATTTCAACCAGGAATCAGCAAACCCATCCATTTTGCCTCTCTCCCCACTGAGGAACAAATGGACCTAGCAGCCAAAGACCCCAGCTACGGTCGCATTGTCTGTCGCTGCGAACTCATTAGCGAAGGGGAAATCCGAGATGCCATTCGTCGCGGCGCGCGTACCTTGGATGGGATTAAATTCCGCACCCGCGCTGGTATGGGACGCTGTCAGGGAGGTTTTTGTACGTCCCGTTGCATGGAACTCCTCTCGCAAGCGTGGGAAACCCCGATTCACGAAATTACCAAACGCGGCGGTGATTCTTGGGTTGTACGTGCAAGAGAAGAGGTACAAAACCAATGATAGCAACAAGCACCAAACACATTCAATCGGAATACGACGTGGTCGTTGTCGGTGGCGGTCCGGCGGGGATGGCAGCGGCTTTGGGTGCCAAAGAAGCAGGTAGCGATCGCGTTTTGATGGTAGACCGAGAAAAAGAAGCCGGCGGCATCCTGTTGCAGTGCATCCATCCCGGATTTGGCTTGCAACATTTCAAAGAAGAACTCACGGGACCGGAATACGCCCAGCGATTTTTAGAACAAGTCCTGGAAAAAGACATCGACCTGGCTTGCGATGCTTACGTTCTCGACATTGACAAAGATAAGCGCGTCAAACTGATGTCAGGAAGCGAAGGCGTGAAAGTGATTTCCACCAAAGCAACGGTTCTGGCGATGGGTGCTAGGGAACGCACGCGCGGCGCTATC
Source organism: uncultured Geitlerinema sp. (assembly GCA_964477525.1). Taxonomy (GTDB): domain Bacteria; phylum Cyanobacteriota; class Cyanobacteriia; order Cyanobacteriales; family PCC-9228; genus PCC-9228. The sequence continues at coordinate 7,672 of CAYZHY010000009.1, forward strand.
CGTACCCCCGGCAGGCGACCTTCTGGCGTGTTAACCGCTGGCTTGGCACAAAAATTTGTCAATATGCTGGGACAGTTGCCCGGACATCGCACGGTTTTGCTGGGGTCTGGGGATATTGGTTTGATTATGGCGCGGCGACTTACCTTAGAAGGTGTGGATGTGGCTGGCGTATTTGAATTGATGCCATTTGCCAACGGACTCAACCGCAATATTGTACAATGTTTGCACGATTACGATATTCCCTTACACTTGTCTACTACGGTGGTGGATATTCAAGGACGCGATCGCGTTGAAAAAGTTACGGTGGCCCCCGTAGACGAACATCTTAGCCCCATTTTGGAAAAAAGTTGGGATATCGATTGCGATACTCTGTTGCTGTCTATTGGATTGATTCCTGAAAACGAACTTTCCCACCAGTTGCAGCTGCGGATCGACCCAGTAACGCGCGGTCCGGTGGTTAACAGTATGATGGAAACCTCCATGGATGGGGTATTTGCTTGTGGCAATGTGGCGCATATTCACGATTTGGTGGATTTTGTTAGCCAAGAATCCCTACTAGCCGGACGCAATGCTGGCTGGTACGTGACTCAAAATCGCCCGCCAGCGGATAATATTCGCTTGGTTCCTGGAGAAAATGTGGCTTATTGCGTTCCCCATACCATTTCCAGCGATCGCAATCATACCGTATACATGCGAGTTCGCCGTCCCATGCAAGACTGTGTTTTACGTTTGTCAGACGTGTATGAGAAAAAAATTCGCTATGCCTTTCCTGCCGAAATGGTCAATTTGAAAGTTCGTCCCAAAATCCTGGAAAATTTCCACGGGGATACGTTGCGAGTGGATATCGTTCCCCAAGAACAAGCGTAGCCAAAAGAGGAAATCTTATGAGCGAAGAAACTCAAGTTACTCACTATCTTTGTATCGGCTGTCCTCTGGGATGTCGTTTGGAAGTGGAAGCGGAAGAAGACACCGGAGATATTGTCGAAGTCCGGGGATTTAGCTGCAAGCGTGGCGAAAAGTATGCGATGCAAGAATATACCGAACCCCGTCGCATGGTCACCACCACGGTAGCGATTCAAAATGGTATTTGGGGACGGTTGCCGGTGAAAACCACCGAGGCGATTCCTAAAGAAAAGGTGATGGACTTGTGCCATCAGTTGCGCCAGGTTACACTAGAGGCACCCGTAGAAATGGGCGATGTAGTTTTGCCGAATGTCTTCAATACTGGCATCGATGTGGTGGCTTCCCGGAGTATGCCACAAGCATCCGGATTTGCTATACCAAAAGGGAATTCAATTCAAAACTAGCTATTTTGGGTAAAAATGAAATTTCAGCGCTTGTTTTCGATTTCTCTTTTGTTTGGTGTTACCAGTTCCCTGAATGCCGATACGTACAGCAACGCGATCGCATCATCCCCACCTATCTTAGCACAAAGTACCCGGCCGGAGATTGTGGAAGCCGTTTGCGGTCGGGGCAATGTTATCCGCAAAGACGGTCAGCTGGCTTGCGGTACTTGTCCTAACTTTGTAAGTACAAATTGGCAAGAATCTTTTCAGTTAGAACAACTGCACTACGGAAGCTATACCCGTCCCCATATTCGAGAAGCCTATATAGATTTTAGCGGTTGCGAACCCCATGTTAGCAATTTTGGCGGCAGTGTTTTATTGCGACAAGAATCTAATGGCTGGCAAGTGGTTCGTTACGACCGAGGTTTTCGTTCCCACACTTGCGATTTACTGACAACAGCCAGCGGTCGAGATAAGTTGGTTTGCCAAGGTGGATATATGGGACAGGGATACGCAATGCAATCGGTAGATATCCTGGATATTGGCAGCAACGAAACCCAACAAAAAGATTTGTTTTCGGTCAGTTCGAATGCTGCCAGTTGCCGTCCTCCTTACTATCACAATCAAATTGTTGGTTGGACGTGGTCCAATGAAAATCAAGACCAATGGCAGGATTTGGTGGTGACCATCAGTTCTGCGGCCGAATCTTCCCAACAGCAACCCAGTTCCCAAATGTCTTGCCAAGAACCCCAACTACCGGAACCCACCCAACATCGTCTGGTGTTTCTTTTTGATGGAGAAACCCTAGAACCTACGCCAGAAACAACCGAAATTTTGGAACAGGTGAATTCCTATTAAGTTTTATATCATTTTTATTTTAATTGGGAACATTTTTGGTAAAAGCAACTCGCGCATTGCCCCTACATGAATTTTTAACTTGGCTGGTTCGTTTCTTCTGTTTGCGGTTGGGTTTTGCGCGCTAGAATAAAAAAACCTGTATGGGCTACCATGCGATCGCGTGGTCGAATGCGTTCCGGATTGAGCTTGTAATTGCGCAGGAAAATTTCGGTAACCTCCATCAGCATAAAATGATTTTGCTTCAAAGACTGCATGGTTTCGCTAATTTGATTGGTGGTGGGAACAAAAACCCCCACATGTCCGGAACCTTTTAAAGCTGCGTATACTTGGTCGATAACTACCCAAGGTTTTTTCAAATCCAAAAAAAAAGCATCTAACTGGGTTTGTTCGATGCCTTCTTCTACAGGTCGGTTGTAGAAAACAATATTATCGTATTCCCTTCCGTTTTCCAGGTTTTTGCGAATAATATGGGCATTGTCGCGATTGCTTTCGTAGGTAAAAACTTTGCCTTCCTTGCCAACCGAACGGGAAAGTGATAGCGTAAAAGCACCGGATCCAGTTCCGGCTTCTCCCACATATTTGCCGGGAAATATATCCATTCTCGCCAACATGTATCCCGCATCTTTGGGATAGATAATTTGCGACCAACGCTGCAATCCTTCCATGATGTAGTCTTGCAGGTCGCATTCGAGAAGGCAATAGGATTTCCCCTTGAAATCAAACCAACTGCCAATTTCTATTTGGCGCAACTGTTCGCAGGCAATTTTGCCGTTGGGAAGGGAAATCCATTCTTTATCTTCTACGTTTGCTGCTTTGTAAAAATCCGTGTTGTCGGTGATAATTCTCCATTTTTTTAGTCCTTCACCCATGAAAACTCCTGAGTTCTGCTATTGATATGGCGACGGTATTGCCATCAAGCCAAATTAGAATTATTTTACAATAAAACGATATCTTGGAGCGCTCAAAAATGCCCGGTTTGTGAATTTCCGGGCAATGTTTGTTTAAAAAAACTATTATACGATATTTTTCCAGAAAAATTAACCGAGTTGGAAGTGTTTGCGAACGTGGCTGCGAATGGTCCAAGTACAAGACATCTCGGCAGGAAAGGTTACCAAATCGCCTTTTTTGATTTCTACCGGTTCGCCACCGTCGGGGGTGACCACGACGTCGCCTTCTAATAAGTAGCAGGTTTCCGGTTCGTCGTATTTCCAGGGAAATTCAGAGGGTTCTTTCTCCCAAGTCGGCCAGTTGAAAACGCCGAGTTGCTGGAGTCGGTCTTGGGAGGGTTGTCTTTCGATGCTGATGTTTTGATTTTGCGTGGTTTTCATATAACCTTTGCCTTCTGTCGCTACCTTTGGTAGGCTATCTTATCGAATCTGAGGAACTGTTTGCAGGTGCGGACACCACGAATCGGTTCTAATTGAATTGGCAAATGACGCAGCGATCGCTACAATTCAATTCTATAAGATCCACAAACCGACCACCGATGCCGTACAATTAACCTAGGGCGATCGCTTTGACAACCAAGCTTTTTACAATGGCAACCATGCCTATAGCTTACAGTTTCATTCGGAAATGTACCGGGAAGCCATTAAGCTTTGAACGGTTCGAGGTGCCCAACAGTTGAGCTTTTGCGGTGCCCAACCACCAACGGTCTTGGCTACACGGCGATCGCATTCTCCAACAGCAACTTATATCAAATCAGAACGAGGTTGGAACGTTTCCGCCTGTCGCAGTTTTTCGTACAATTCCCGTTCTTGGTTGCCCAACTCTTGGGGAACTACTACTTGGATTTCCACAAGCTGGTCCCCGCGCTCTCCTTGTTCGTCGGGATATCCTTTACTGGCCAAACGTAGGCACTGACCGGATTGTACCCCAGACGGAACGTGCATTTTTACCCAACCGTCAATGGTGGGAACTTCTACCATACCTCCCAAAGCTGCTTCTGCTGGGGTAATCGGTACTTTACAATAAATATCTTGCCCCTGAAGTTGGAAAAACTTGTGGGGAGCAATCGTAATTTTCAAATATAAATCGCCGCCACCAATTCCTTGTCCTTTCACCCGGACGCGCTGACCTGTATTCGTAGCTGCTGGCATGTCCACTTCCAAAGAACGTCCGTCTTCGAGACGAATGCGTTCGCGACCGCCACGGTATGCTTTTTCCAAAGGAATCGTCAAATGAGCTTCCACATCCCTTTTTTGGGTGGAACTGCGAGAGCTCACCGTATATTGGGTTTTGACGCGACCGGGGCGAAAATCGTCGCTGCTGCTTTTGCGGGTCGTACTTTGGCTGCGTCTGGACCTGCTATCCTCATCCTCACTGTATGGCCGCGACGAACTTTTCTTTTGCCCCAGTAATTCTTCAACAAAGACATTAAAGTCAGAAAATTGACTGATATCTACCTTATTATCGGACTTTCCCGAACGGGAGGTGGATTTGGCCGCCGTTGGCCGTCCGTTAGCGCCTCGTGGGTTCCAAGTTTTTTGCCCAGGACGCCACATACCGCGTCCGGCGAAGCCTTTGGGCTGCCAGTAACGGGCAAATCGATCGTATTGAGCGCGTTTTTCTGGGTCGGCAAGAACTTCGTAGGCTTCTCCTAAGTCTTTAAACTTCTCCTCCGCTTTTTGGTCGCCGGGATTTAAGTCGGGATGATATTTTCGAGCCAATCGCCGATAGGCTTTTTTGATTTCTTCAATAGAGGCACTGGGATCGACCCCTAAAATTTCGTAGTAATTGCGAAAGTTTTCCATACGAACAAGATACAGTTGATACTCTAACAGTCAGCCGTCTGCTGGGGCAAACAAGGTCGCCTCCAAGATGGTTGCCAACACCCACAATCCCATCTCGACCGAATGGTTATTAGAACCAATCGTCCTCATCATCCCAATCTTCATCATAAGCATTGGTTCGGGGAATGCGCCGCTGTTTGTAACGGGATGGCCCCTCAAACAAGCGATCGTCTATTGTACTACCGGACTTTTTGCGACGGCTTACGCCCACATCGCGTTCTTTGTCATCGTAGTCATAATCGTCGTACTCGCTATCTTCCCCAGAAAGGGTCCGCCGTACGGCACTCAACCAATTGTCTTCCTCCTCCTCTTCGCGATAGTATTCTGCCACCTGACGGCGTAGTTCGTACAGGGCATCCTGCAACTGGGAGGTAGCCAAATCGATCCCCCGTTCGTCGTCGCGTTTGAGACTGTCGCGCAACTCCTGAACCAGAGACTCGATTTGACGGCGCAACCCTTGGGCAAACTGCAAGCCAAAATCCAAACTGACTTCCCGCAGCTGTCGTTGTGCCTGGAAAGCCAAGGTTTCGGCTCGATTGCGTCGTTCCACTCGTTCCCGCTGTTCGCGGTCTTGTTCGGCAAATTTTTCTGCCTCCTGAATCATACTGTTGACTTCCGATTCGCTCAGGGTAGAAGCACCTTGAATGGTCAGGCTTTGTTCGCGACCAGTGGTTTTATCCAGCGCCGTAACTTGCAAAATCCCGTTGGCATCAATATCAAACGATACCTGCACTTGGGCCACTCCCCGAGGCGCCGGAGGCAGTCCCATTAATTTAAAACGTCCTAGGGATTTGTTATCTTTGGCCATTTCCCGCTCTCCCTGGACCACGTGGACTTCTACCACAGTTTGATTGTCTTCGGAGGTAGAGAAAATATCGGAACGGCGTACGGGAATGGTGGTGTTGCGGGGAATTAATTTTTTCGTGACCCCGCCAATGGTTTCCAATCCCAGCGACAGGGGAGTGACATCCAGCAGCAAGATATCCTGGACATCTCCTTCCAGAATCCCCCCTTGGATAGCAGCGCCAATGGCTACCACTTCGTCGGGATTGACATTTTGGTTGGGTTCTCGTCCAATCGTATTGGTTACCAGTTGTTGGATCATGGGCATGCGAGTGGCACCGCCTACCAAAACTACATCGTCAATTTGCGCCGGCGTTAATTCGGCATCTGCCAGAGCTTTTTTCAAAGGAATCCGCAGGCGTTTGAGCAAATCCTCGCACATGCCTTCAAATTGCGCTCGCGTTAGTTTGGTTTCTAGGTGTTTGGGACCGTCGGCGGTAGCGGTAATAAAAGGCAGGTTGATATCTGTAGCGCCCATGCCCGATAGTTCAATTTTAGCTTTTTCCGCCGCTTCCATGAGCCTTTGCAAACTTTGGCGATCGCGGCGCAAATCGATTTGTTCTTGTTCCCAAAACTCGTCTGCCAGCCAGTCCACAATTTTGCGGTCGAAATCGCTGCCTCCCAGTTGGCTGTCACCGCTGGTAGCGCGCACTTCAAACACACCGTCGCCGACTTCCAACACCGTAACATCAAAAGTGCCGCCGCCCAGGTCGTAGACCAGAATGGTTTTGTTCTCTCCCCGTTCCATCCCGTAAGCCAAAGCCGCAGCGGTAGGTTCGTTTAAAATGCGTTTGACTTCCAACCCAGCAATGCGACCGGCATCTCGGGTGGCCTGCCGTTGGGAATCGTTAAAATAAGCCGGAACGGTAATGACCACTCCGGTTACTGTTTCTCCCAGATAGCGGCTGGCTTCGTCGGCTAGCTTGCGCAGCACCATCGCCGAAATCTCTTCTGGAGCAAATTCCCGACGCAATCGCGGACAGCGCAGACGAATTTTGTCTTCATCATTGCGGCGAATGGTATAGGGAACTTTTTTGGAAGCAGGACTGAGTTCGTTGTAGCCACGGCCAATGTACCGCTTGACCCCGTAAAATGTATTTTGGGGATTGAGAATGGCTTGTCGCCTGGCCATTTGACCCACCAGGCGCTCTCCCTCTTTGCTAAATCCCACCACAGAAGGGGTGGTGCGCAAACCTTCAGAATTGAGAATGACAATGGGTTTGCCACCTTCCATGACCGAAACGACGGAGTTGGTTGTTCCGAGATCGATACCGACTACCTTTCCCATGATGCGATGATTTGCTCCTTTTTCAGTGATCTCCGCTGGTTGGCGCTGGGGGCGGTTGCAGCTAAATCAAGCATAAAAGATTGATACCTCAGAGAAAAGTCCCTAGGTTACCTTAGCTGCTTTCCCCATTCCCAAGATTAAGAGTTGTTACTTTCTATTGTATCGTTTCCATAGCTGTCTCTAGGAAGCCGGCTTCCTAGCGATCGCGATCTTTGCCCCAATTTCTAAATGTTTCGCGCTACAGTGAAATAGCAAATCTTACCGCCCTGCAGGCGATCGCCACCATCGGTGCATTCAATCAAGTTTAGGGGAAGGAAATATTGTATGTTTTCTAAATTAGCCAAAACTAGTTCCCGGCAGCGAGAAATCCTGGAAGTAGTTTTCCGCAACGGTTGGGACTACATGCGGCGTTTGCTCAGTGGCAAAAAAGCAGACGAACCGGAGTTACCCACCCCCGCCGTTTTGCGCAATATTCTAATCGATTTGGGACCGGTTTACGTCAAGTTGGGACAGTTATTAAGTACCCGTCCTGACTTGATGCCACCTGCTTATATTGAAGCTTTAACCGACCTGCAAGCCAATGTTCCGCCAGTTCCCTGGTCGCAAATCGAAGTCGCCATGCGCCAGCAGCTGCAGCAACCGTTGGAAAATGTTTTTGAATATGTCAACCCAGACCCCATTGCTGCCGGTTCCATCGGTCAGATCCATCGCGGCCAAACCAAAAACGGCTACGAAGTCGCCATTAAAGTCCAACGTCCCGGCATTGGCGAGGTAGTAGAACAAGATATCAGCATCATTCGCGGTTTGGCGGAATTGGTATCTCGTACGGAGTTTGGCGAATACTACGACCCAGTTTCTCTCGCCGACGAATTTGCCAATGCCTTGCGTTCGGAACTGGATTTTATGCAAGAAGCCACCTACACGGATACTTTGCGCCGCAATCTCTCCAAAAGCCGCTGGTTTGACCCCTCTCGCGTGGAAATTCCCGAAGTGCATTGGGAACTAACCACCGAAAAGATGCTGACCATTGAGTGGCTGGAAGGAACGCCTATTTTAGAAGCTGACTTGGAGGGGCAAGCTCCCCAAAATGGCAAAAAGCCACCAAAGAACCAAACTGGCTCCAGCAAAGAAATCGCCAATCTTCTTTTGCGAGTTTTCTTCCAGCAAATTTATCTCGATGGTTTCTTTCACGCCGATCCCCATCCGGGCAATGTCTTCTACCTCCAAGATGGGCGCGTGGCTTTGTTAGACTGCGGCATGGCAGGTCGCCTCGATCCCAGAACCCAAAAAATTCTCACTGAATTGCTCCTGGCGATTATTAGCTTGGACGGCCAGCGCTGCGCCCATCTCACACTAGATTTGGCGGATGACAACAAAGGCACCAACGTGGCGCGTTTGGAATCAGATTACAACCGCCTGCTGCGCCGCTACTACAACCGCAATTTGTCGGAAATCAATTTCAGCGAGTTGGTCTACGAAGTGCTACAAACAGCACGGGAAAACCACGTCAAACTACCGGGCAATATTGGTTTGTACTCCAAAACCATTGCCAACCTGGAAGGGGTGGCTCGTACCTTGGATCCGGAATTTAACCTTTCCGAACAAATCAAACCCCTGATGAGCGATTTGTTGCGCCAGCAAATTATCGGCGATTCTCCTTTACCGGCTTTGTTGCAAACAGCTTTGGAAACCAAAACCCTCTCTTTAGAAACTCCCCGTCAGTTAGGATTGCTGTTAGGGGGAATTACCACCGAAACTTTACGTTGGAATTTCAGCTTAGAAGGATTGGAGGGATTGCGTCGGAGTTTGGATGATTCTGCCAATCGCCTGTCTTTTAGTATTGTCGTAGGTTCGTTAATTGTGGGTGCTGCCATTATTTTTTCCGAAGGCGGCAGTACGCAGATATTTTTCGCCAGCAGCACCCTCTTTTCCGCAGCGAGTTTGCTGGGTCTGTGGCTGGTGATTAGCATTCTCCGTTCCGGACGCTTGAAGTGAGGAGTTTACCGAGCGTGGGAGCGTGGGAGGGAGATAGAAATGCAAGCCGGAACTGTGTTCTTGCTCCCATGCACCGATGCCCCGACGCTTCCTCCTCTCCCAAAAACTACCGAAACTGCTTTTCCCCAGGTTTGGTCCGGATAGTCACGTTCATACCTTCTTGGGTTTGCTCTAAAACCAATAAGGGCGTTGGTTTGGCTTTTTGGTCCCAATGCATGTAAGCCATGCGTCCTTGAATGGTTGGTTGCCAAGTTTCGGCTTCTTCTCCCGGACTCAAGAAAGCTTCTATACATTCAGCTACTTCTTGAATTGTGGCAGAGGTGGTTTGGGTCGGTAACTTGGCGAGTTTGATTTCAATACGGAATAAGACGCCTTTGGTGCTTTCGTCGTATTCGTCGGTTTGATAGGTGACGTCAAAAACCTCATCGACCATCCGCGCTTTTCCTCTGGTTTCTGGTTTGGGACGCAAAGCAGCACGAAATTTATCGTTGACTTGCGCTTTGATTTGATTGACAATGGCTGTATTAAATTGTTCTTCAGCCATACGCATGCGCAAGTAATCTAGGTTGAAATCCCGGGAGTGAACCAAATCGGGATTTTTCTCCATTTTGGAGATGGTATTTAAGGCCATCTTGTATTTCTTTTGCAGCTCCCGGTTGCGAAACTGTTCCGTGCGCAATTTTTTTTCAAATTGTTTGCTTTTGCGCTGGTACAAGATGGAAAGTCCAATTAAAAGCAGCAAAAGTACAAACGAGGCACCCATCCACACCTGTTCCGCAGTAATTCCTTTTTGCGGGGGTTGGTTGGCTGGGGCTTGCGCTATGCTGGGTTGGGAGACGATAATCTGAGTAGTCATGGAAATCTACAAACTAAAACCAACCTATGGTGAGCTGTCTGCCGGGAAAGCAATTTTCCTTCACCAGACGCCTCGCGATCGCATCCTGTTAGATGCATGGATATTTTTATAGAAATATGTTATGGAACCGCACCCTATACGTTTATCCACCAACAACGCTACTAAACTCGCTGCTATTTGCCTGCTGGCTACTGATATGGATGGAACCATCACGGTAGGCGGCAAATTGACAACGCAGGTATTGCAGGCCTTCCAAAATTTACAAAAAAAGCCCATTTCTGCCCTAATCGTAACAGGTCGTTCGGCCGGTTGGGTGAGCGGATTGGCAGCCTACCTACCAGTTTACGGTGCGATCGCGGAAAATGGCGGTTTATTTTATCCTAGCAGCGGCCAACCACCCCGTTTTTTAACCGCCATCGCCGATGTTTCTTCCCACCGCCAAAAATTGGCCGATGCCTTTCACAAACTGCAAGCTAGCTTTCCTTACCTTCAAGAATCTACCGATAATCCCTTCCGCATCACCGATTGGACCTTTGACGTGCGAAACATTCCCTCCCAAGACTTACCGAAAATCGAACAGTTTTGCCAAGACCTGGGGTGGGGATTTACTTATTCTTCCGTACAATGCCACATCAAACCTCCCCATCAAGACAAAGCTTTGGGATTGCAACACTTGCTAGAGGCAGAGTTTCCCGATTATCCGCGCGATCGCATTGTAACTGTCGGCGACAGTCCCAACGACGAATCCCTGTTCGACCCAGAAAAATTTCCCATTTCCGTTGGCGTTGCCAACCTTCTCCCTTACAGCGAACGTTTGAGGCACCATCCTACCTATGTCACCGTCGCTGCAGAAGGAGAAGGCTTTTGCGAGTTGGTACGCTATTTGCTGTCGTTCCCTTCTACTGGCGCTTGATGGCTAAACCAGCGAAAGTACAGAGAAACCGCAAATTCTCGTAGGGGAAAAGCCACCAATGTCAGGGGATTGATGGTCACAATAATATTGCGGGTATCTCGTTTGGCAGCATTGACGACCTGTTTGGCGACCCAATTTCCCGACATTACCCCAATGGGATTGAGGTTGCTGCGAAAAGGTCCCAAAACAATCTTGCGGATAACACAGGGAGCATCCAAACGGCGTAAGGTCACCAAATCTCCCAAGGTGCGTTTGCTAAGTTCGTACAGAGGGCTAAAGGCAGGTCCCACCTCCGCTTCGGAAGTATTCACCCAAATTTCTTTTTTAGCCATGTGGGCGTTCGTACGGACTGTGGTTAAAAACAGTTCCATCAACCGCCAGTTGGAGAAAGCATTGATTTCGTAGGAGTTCGCGATCGCATCTTTGGTTCTATCCCCATGCACGTTTATACCATGGTTGAGAACCAAAATATCTACTTTTTCCAAAAACTCTGCCAACTGGTCTTCCGAACCCACTTGCCAGCAAACCGTTTTTAATTCTATAGAGTTGCCGTCTACTTCAATGGATATAGGGTCGTTTTTCGACGACAGGGCAATGGGTTTGGCACCGTTGCGATACAGATGGTACAGCAATGCCCGCCCCATGGTTCCCGATGCGCCAGTCACGGCCACGGTTTTCCCTTTCAAAGAAAGAGCCGTCCCCAAAACTTTGTCTACCAAAGCAAACGCCCCACTAAAATAAGCATTTTGGTTGTCAAAGTGATGTCGCCAGTGGTAAGAACGGTTGACGAACCAATTGGTAGGCGGTTTGTCGAAGGTTCCCGGCATGTGGGTTAAATCCGTCAGTTCCGCAGCGCCAGGAATCCCGCTGCCACGAGCGACCGCACCAACGAGAAAACTCAAAGCATACAAAGACCCCACCAAAGCTCCCCAATGGGCTTGTGGGGCCATCCCATACGCGATCGCCCATAACACCAAACTCCAGAAAATCATTACCAAAGATTCCGGTACATCGTTGTACCACTGGGCTTGGCGGTAAATTTGGGTACTGACAGGGGTTAAATCCGGACGAAATACCCGATGGTGCCAATTGTGCAAGCGTAAAAGCCAGGGAATGGCGTGGGCTAGGGCATGGTAGGTATCCCGTACCAGTTCCACCACGACCAACGAAGCCAATCCCCAAGTTCCGATTGCTAACCAAAAACTAACCATATTGCTCTTGCAAACGAACGATCGTTCAATGGATCTGGCCATATCTTACATGGCGATCGCGTTGGTTGAGAAAATTTTGGGAAATTGGACGAGCGAACGCCATAGCTTTTTTATGGCAATTGTAAACTTTTGGTACAGAAAGGGAGCTGCCGTTCCTATATAAAAGTATTTTTCGTATAATGTTTTTACGATCTGTTTACAATAAAATGAAATTTTCTTAGGGGGAACGGCCGTCCCCTTAAAGATTTTCTAAAATTTTTTGGTTGGGAAGCAATATAATATATTTATATTTCATTTGAAATTTTTGCCAACTATTCTTGTTGGCCTTCACTATCCTGGGCTTCCGAACTGCTGGCAATCTCTTCGCGAACTTCTTCTAGCGTCCATCCCCTAGCCAAAGCATCGATCCAAGTTTCCATACCTTCCTTATCGGCTTGACGATTGAGAACCTCTTGATAAATCCGATTGATGAGTGCTTTGGTTTCCAAAGTCGTGGCTACTTCTTCGCGAACTTCTTGTAAGCTCCACCCTTGGCTTAAGGCTTTCAGCCAGGAATGCAGGATATCTTCCTCCGGTTCCCGTTCTAAAATCTCCTGGTATATGGTTTCTACAGCCTGTTGCGCCGCACTCGATTGGGCTATGGTACGGCGAATGCGAGAAAAATGCCACCCGCTCTCGTATGCTTGCAGATATTTTTCCACCGTTTCCTCGTCGGGGTTGTTTCCCACAATCTCTTCATACATTTGGCGAATGCGCGTTTCTGGATTCTCCGCCCTTCCCTGTTGGGCTTGCCAAGACTCCGAAGAGAAAGCGATCGCTGCAGGTGACAGCAAAATAGGAGATATAGCTGCTGCCATAGTCACTATAGGAGCAATGCCAATAGCAATAGCCTTGGTTTGTTGGACAAAACGAAAGTATACAGAATTCATAGGAGGTATTGGACGTTTCTAGGGGATTTTATAGGTTAAAATGAGATAAATTTATCGTTTTAATGCTATTTTTCCTATTTTTGAGCTACTGACAGATATATCGGAAACTTTTCCAGTCCATTAGCTTCTTAACATTTAAGACAATGGAATTGTAAGAGTTTAAGGGAATGGGAATTTGCGACATCCAAGGGCGGAAACGTAGGCAAAATCATAATTGATTGTATAGCAGTGCAATTTCAAATAAAACGTAAAAACGAACATCCCTTGTAACGAAAACGCTATCTCTCTCTATCCCCTATCTCCTTTCCTTTATTTGCAAATCAAGTAGGAGTCGTTCTCCATGACGAAAAGAACAATTTGGCGTTTATTTCTGATTCGTTGTCCAGCTATAGCGTTGGCTGGCTTGGCAAGCAGTTTGGCTTTTTTCAACCTACCCATGACTGCTTTTGCTCAATCCGAAACCGAAGCTACTGAAGAAACTGAATCTAGCGAAGAAACCGAAGCTACTGAAGAAACCGAATCTAGCGAAACCCAAGAAGATACAGATTCGCAAACCGAATCCCTTCCCTCCGAATCCCTGCCGGTGGCCCATGTTTCTCTAGCCAACGGTTTGGTCACTATTGAACTAAGAAATCAGATCGACGGCAAAATTTATTACGAAGTATTGGGAGAAACGGGAAGGCGTACTTTAGATGGTTCCTCGCAAGTAAAGCTCCCAGCTTTGCAGGCTCCCGTCAGCATTAATTTTTACCGTCCTAACGGTCGATTTGTACTTGTCAAAGCAGAAGTTCCAGCCACTCCCGGCGTAGCCATTATTCAGTTCAAACCCACAGATCGACAAACACAGGACCGTCGGGTGCTGACAATTCAAGAAAATGGTGCTATAGTGTTGAACTAGTTTGTATTTTTCTGCTCGGTGCTGCCCAGTTGTTGCCAGCACCCGGGTGTACTATTCAGAAGTGAGTTTGGCTTAGGGGACCTACAACTTAGGATTCAGAAGAATTTTGTTGCTGTTGGGATTGTAGGTAAATCTCGCGAATATCTTCAGGCAACTCAGCTTCTAGCTTTTGGTATCCTTGCTGCAACTCCTGCCGAACTTGTGCCGGTGAAATATTTTCTCCTTCGGCTTGTAAGTAAGCAGCAATTCTCGTTTCGCTCCAACGAAACGTTTGCGCCATAATCGCCATCAGCCGCGCCCGTGGTGGCAGGCGGTTAAGGGCGAATTGTACGTAACACCATAGAGGCGGCGGTGCTGCCTCTAAAGAATAATGGATTTGTTCGGTTGGTGGTAATTCGGTTTGGTTAATACACAAACCGGTGACATTGACCAACCAATTTTGCAGGCTAAATCCTTCTGCTGAAGTTTCGCTGTGGATATCCAATCCCAGCATTTCATGGTAAATATGCCGCCAGGTTAAAGCAAATAAATAGTCTGCTTGCACCGGCGACTTCATTCCATGGTGTATTAGAGAATATACCACGGGACCGTAACGACAAAAAAGAGCTGTAAAGTATTTCCCCCGGTCGGGATAGCGCTGGAAAAGCGTTAGCAAATCTCGATCGCTATAGCGAAACAGCGATTGAATGAGGGGGTGATGGAATTCAGGGCAGGCAAACTCAAAAGACACGGTAGGAGACACTTGACTTGTCTACAAATGGTATATCGATAGCAAGATCCTATCCAAATTGTCCGGAATTGTCCGGTAGCCAAAGGGAAATTGGGAAACGCTAGCTATATGATAGCTTTTTGCGACTGGTTGATAAAGCCAGTAGCGATCGCTGGTTTCGTCGTTGCCCAATTCTTGATAGGTGATTGCCGATTCCCCGACGGCGATCGCGAATTTTCGATGGCTCGTATGCCGGTTTTTTTTGTGCTTTTTTTTTGGCAAGAATTTTCCAAAAAAATTTCCAAAAAAGCATTTTCGATATCATTTTTTTCTGTTAAGATATATAAAATAATCGGTAAGGTTTAAAAACCGATTCAATCGCTACGGGAAAACAAAAGGAGGTGACACCGATGGTCAGAGCAATTAATCAGCAACGGACCCACAAAGTTGTGGACCTGCGAGACAACGTACTGGTAACCACATCGCTACCCAACGCCAGCATCCCAGCTTTGCGTTCTGGTTTTGCTGGATATCCAGCCAATCCTCGTTGGAATGCCATTAAATTTCACGCTTGGAAACTTGGACGTAAATGGCGCCACGAATGGCAGAAAGGTAATTTGGTGGTACGCGCCAGCGATTCTATGTTGGTCGCACCAACAGAAGATGACAGGCAGGAAACAGAACCGGAAAGTTCGGAGTTGGAGCTTGTAGCAACACCAACAGCTTTTGCCATGTAGTTTCGTAAGGATCGTAGCTCAAAAACCATGAACGACGACGGCATAAGCAGTAGTATGTAGGGCGCACCCCCGTGCGCCCTATCGTTTTTATATATGATTTTGGTGGGGACAACGAGAACAGATCGATCGCCTGCAATTTCCAAAACAAAGCTGGTGGTCGGATTTGAACCGACGACCGTCCGCTTACAAGGCGGGTGCTCTACCACTGAGCTACACCAGCGCGGTCAGAAAAAAAAATAACAGATTCTGGAAAATTCCAACTTTCCAAAGTTTAATTATCCCATAAATCTGGGATAGCTGTCTATAGCAAAATAGAAAAATTTGAAAACTTCCAGCTTCAACAGGAACGCAAATACTCCCGATAAGCCGCATACACAGCTTTTACGTTGTACCAGTTGAGAAAAATACGAGATACTTCCCAAGCCAACTGCGGTCGATCCCGGTCAATCAACCACTGCAAAAAAGGTGCCATGGTGCGTTCGTTCAGCAACCCGCCACAAGACAGCAATCCCCACAAAATCCAATGCAACCAAGTCATCTGGATAGCCAAACGAACTTCCCAGGTAGGATGTTTTTGATAAAATAACACCCCCATGCGTCCCCGTTGAATTTCTTTTTCTACCAAAGCCGGTAATTGGGTCACAGAAAAAGGCGGATGCCAGTGGTAGCCAACTGCTGCCGGACATTTAATTAATTTTAGTCCTAATTTTTTTAAGCGCACCCCCAACTCCAAATCTTCCCATCCATAAAGTTGAAACCGCGTATCGAACCACCCGGCTTTTTGGATCCAATGTTTGGCGATCGCGACATTGCCCGTGGCAAAATAGGCAGCAGAAAAATCGGTAATTTTGTAGGGTTCGGCGGTAGGGTTGTGGAAATTGCAGGTGTTAATCACCCGACCGTAGGTAAAGATGGGTGCTGTTTGCGGTGTCTGGTTTTGCTGGCGGCTGGCTGCGAGTAAAGCTTGGCTGTGGGATTGCAAAAAAGTAGGGGTGACCAGCAAATCGCTATCGATAAAAATAAGAATATCTCCTTGGGCTTGGCGAACCCCCAAATTTCGCGCTGCGGCTGGACCTTGGTGGTTTTGCTGGTACCAAACTACGTGGGGCAACTGACTTTGATGGTGGCAAAACCAACTGTACGAAGTATCGGTGGAACCATCATCAACGACAACAACTTCGTATCCCGCAATTTCCGGCGATAGTTGTTGGTTTTCTAACGCTTGCAAACACTTTTGCAGGATGGGTTGTCGGTTGTAGGTGGGGATAACAACGCTAATATACACGGTGGTGCGATCGCAATTTTCAGCTTGGCAATAGCAATATGCTATGTTTTTAGGGTGGTAGGTTGCAAACAAAAATAGCGACTCATGAAATTTTTTGGCGTTTTGTTGGTTCTTGGTCTGGCAACAGTAGGATTTGCTGAAGGATTGAACCAAGTGATGGCCCCAGAAGAAACCACCGAAGCATCTTCATCTACCTATACCAACTGTAGCTGTACTTGCCCCAGCCAAGAATAATTTTTTACGGGGAAACTTGGTTTTGTTGTTCGTTGCCTTCTGCTAAAAAGACCAAAGCGTTAACAATTGCCGACGCGATCGCGGATCCTCCTTTGCGACCGATGACTCGAATTTGGGGAACTTGGGTATGGCCCAAAGCTTCCTTCGCTTCCTTAACCGCCACAAATCCCACTGGAACGCCGATAACCAAAGCAGGAGAAGCTATTTTTCGCTCGATGGCATCCACAACCGCCAATAGGGCGGTAGGCGCATTGCCAATAACAAAAATGCCGTTGGGATAGGTTTCCAATAAGCGCGTCATGCCAGCAGCCGTGCGGGTGGTTCCCTCACCTGGATAGTCTAAAGCACACTGGGGCGATGGTTTGCCAGCACGGGAGAGAGTACTGCTGATGCCAACGCTGACCATCCGCACGTCAGTAACAATCGTAGCATTGTCTTGGATGGCGCGGATGCCGGAAGCAATGGCTTGGTTTTCAAAGCAAAATAGATGTTTGAGTTCAAAATCAGCTGTAGAATGAATGGCACGGCGAACGATTGCGTATTCTTGAGGGGCCAAGGTATGTTCGCCTATTTCTCGGTCGATAATGGCAAAACTTTCAGCGGCAATGGGATGTAGCTGCATAGAAGAATGAAATGAAACGGTTTGGGAAGAGAATAGATAGTTTTTGCTTGATTTTAGGATATGGTGTAAATTTTGGAAAGTGGTCTCGCGTTGTTGGTAGATAAAGAACTACCAATTGCGTACAATTTCTAGCAATTGCTGAGGATGGGAAATTAAAAAATCTGGGTGGTATTGTTGCAGAATTTGTTGGGAGTTAAATCCCCAAGTGACGGCGACCGAGGCAATGCTGCTTTTTCTGGCAGCTTCAATGTCGCGGGTTTCATCGCCTACGTAAAGCACTTGTTGGGGAGATAAGTTTCTTGGTTTTATAACTTTTTTGAGTAACCTGTGCTTGCCCCAAATCGTTCTGCCAGATTTCACGAAAGAAAAAACGCGATCGAGTTGGTGAGTTTCTAAAAAAAGTTGTACGTTATTTTCCTGATTGGAAGTAACGATGCCCAACTGCAAGTTTGGGTATTGTTGCAGTTGTTCTAACATAGATGGCATACCAGGAATTGGTTGTATGTTGGGAATTTCTTGGTTCATTTCTTGCCGAACTCGCCGCAAAAGGAGGGGAAGTAAAAAAATGGAGATTTGGGAATTTTGCAATATTTGACGGGAGCTGATATTTTTCAAATAGACAAGTTGCTCGGAGGTTATGGGTGGATAGCCAAACTCATTAGCGAAACGATTGGTAATTTTAACAATTACTTCTAAAGTATCGGCGATGGTACCGTCAAAATCGAAAAGAACAGCTTGAGGAGTCATGGGTTTTTTGGCTATCTATATCCATGGTACGTATGGTTAAGGAGAACTGGCTGAATGGAAAACGAAACGATCGAGGAAGGTGTAATTAAATTTCAATGCGACTGGCATCAAGATGGCAGTTTGGATGCTAATCGGCTGCAGTCGTTGATGGCATGGCGCGATCGCATGTACGAATTGGGATTGATTGGTGTCGGCGAGGATGGGATTGGTTTCGGCAATATTAGCATGCGCTGGAACAACTCTTTTCAATTCGTCATTTCTGGTACTCAAACTGGAAATCTTCCCCATCTAACCCACCAACACTATACGCTCGTCACTCAATTTAACATCCCCGAAAATCGCCTTAGCTGTGTGGGTCCGGTGAAACCATCTTCGGAATCTTTGACCCATGCTGCCATTTATACCTACAACACCGCTGTTGGTGGGGTCATCCACGTTCACAACCACCAACTTTGGCAGCAGCTTTTGTTTTCGGTTCCCACCACCCGCGAGGAAATTCCCTACGGAACCCCAGAAATGGCCCGGGAAATTTGGCGGCTGTTTGACTACGAGGATTTGATGCACTACGGCATTTTGACAACGGCCGGTCACCAAGATGGGGTAATTTCCGTAGGTCGCAATTTGGAAGCAGCAGCCCAAGTTTTGTTAAATTACTATAAAGATATATAATGAGATGGCGAATGCAAGCGTCTCCTAGAATATAAGGTAGAGTAGTCTATCTGCTCTTCAAGCGACAAGGAGTTAAACAAATTATGGCTTTTGATTACGATCTGCTAGTTGTTGGAGCAGGTTCTGGCGGTCTTGCTGCTTCCAAACGCGCCGCTTCCCACGGAGCCAAAGTTGGTATTATTGAAAACGACTTGGTCGGGGGAACTTGCGTTCTGCGCGGGTGCATTCCCAAAAAGCTCATGGTCTACGCATCGAGCTTTTCCCACATGTTCCAAGATGCCGTGGGATACGGTTGGGAAAAAGTCAACCCCAAATTTGACTGGAATTATTTAATTTCAACAGTAGACAAAGAAGTGCGCCGTCTTAGCGATCGCCATATTAGCAATTTAGAAAAAGCCGGTGTGGAACTCATTTCTGGCAAAGGCGTTTTGGTGGATAACCACACCGTTGCCGTCGGCGACAAGAAATTTAGCGCCGATAAAATTCTGCTCTCCGTTGGTAGCAAACCGATGAAACTCCCCATCCCCGGCATCGAACATGTTTGGACCTCCCGCGACATGTTTAGCCTGTCAAAACAACCCAAAAGCATGGTTGTTGTGGGTGGTGGCTACATTGGTGTGGAATTTGCCAGTATCATGAACGGCTTGGGAACCCAAGTCACCGAAATTATCCGCCGAGATTATATTCTCCGGGGTTTTGATGGTGATGTGCGTCGAGAATTGCAAGAAGGCATGATTCGCCACGGTGTCAATGTCTACAGCAACACCACTGTCGATAAAATCGAAAAAACCGACAAGGGATTGCAGCTTACCCTCTCGGGAGAGAAAGCCGGTACCCTAGAAGTAGATGGGGTGCTGTATGCTGTCGGCAGGAAACCCAATCTGGAAAACTTAGGGTTGGAAAATGCCGGTGTGGAAGTCAAAAACGATGCCATTGCTGTGAATGCTTACAGCCAGACCAGCCAACCCAACATTTTCGCTGTTGGCGATTGCACCGACCGTGCCAATTTGACGCCAGTTGCCATTGACGAAGGTCGCAAGTTTGTCGATACCGAATTTGTTGGCAAACCCCGCCATACCAGCTACGAAAACATTCCTACGGCTGTTTTTGGCGATCCGGAAGCTTGCAGCGTTGGCTATACAGAAGAAGGTGCCATCGAAGAATTGGGAGAAGACCGGGTTGCCATCCATCGTGCCAGATTTAAACCTTTGTTCCACAATCTCACCGGTGCTGAAGAAAGAGTGGTTTTAAAATTGGTAGTGAACAAAGACAACGATCGGGTTTTGGGTGCCCATGCTGTTGGTAAAGATGCGGCAGAAATCATTCAAGGTGTGGCCGTAGCTGTCACTATGGGTGCTACGAAGCAAGATTTCGATGCTACCATGGCACTTCACCCATCGACGGCCGAGGAATTTGTTACCATGTAGTTTCTGCTACATCCCGGCTTTTTCCAAACGATTGTAGATTGTCGCAAAAGATGTCTTCTAGGGGCGAACGGTGGATGGTGGTTCGCTCCTAGATTTTTTGATAGAATTTAAGGAATATCCAACGGCATTAGCGCCTTGAGTATCGAAAAAACGCCAACCTTCTTAATGGCATCCATACAAACGAAATCTTCTCCAGTTTTGGCAGGGAATAAAGACATGGAAAAATTGCCAACTATAACAAAATATTAAAACCGTTCTGCTATAATGATTAGCTTTTTGCGAATATATCTAGTAAAATAGAAAACATAGATATATCTATTTAACAATTTCATAGCAAGCTTTGTATTTAAGCATGTCGTTGCACGGAGATGTAATCAGTGAGCACAACTGTACTCCTAGAATCAAAAAATGCAGGATTAATTAACTGTCAAAAAGAACCAATTCACATCCCGGGGTCGATTCAACCCCACGGGGTGTTGTTGGTTTTGCAAGAGCCGGATTTTAAAATTCTTCATGCCAGCACCAACACCGAAGATTTCTTTGGCATTCCTGCCGAATCGCTCCTGCAACAAGATTTAACTTGCTTGCTCAATAGCTTTCAGCTACAAAATCTGAAAAAATCGATTCAGCAGGCGGAGACGTTGGAAGATGCCAATCCCATTTCCCTGTCTATCAAATCTCCTCGTGGGCATTGCTGGTACAATGGCATTGTACATCGTACCCAAGGTTCGCTATTTTTAGAGCTGGAAGTTTCTCCTCCCAAGCAATCTCTAGAATTTCTCGATCTTTACCACCCGGTGCGCAAGGCCGCTACAAAAATTCAAAAAGCATCGGATTTTAACAGTTTGTGCCAAACCGTAGCCAGGGAAATCCGCAGTTTAACCGGATTTGACCGGGTGATGGTTTATAAATTTAGCAACGAAGAACATGGCATCGTTGTTGGCGAAGATAGAGGTAAAGATATTCCTTCTTATTTAGGGTTGCACTACCCCAGTACCGATATTCCGCCACAAGCACGCCAGCTATATTTAAAAAATTGGTTGCGCATTATTCCTGATGTCAACTACAAACCAGTTTCTGTCATTCCCGAATGCCACCAACAAACCCAACAACCTCTGGATTTCAGCTATTCCGTTCTCAGAAGCGTTTCCTCACGCCACCTTCGATACCTAAAAAATATGGGGGTAACCGCCTCCATGTCGATTTCCATTATTAAAGATGGCAAGTTGTGGGGATTAGTTGCCTGCCACCATCACCAGCGCAAACATATTCCCTATGAAACTCGCACGGCTTGCGAGTTTTTGGGGCAAGTTTTATCGTTCCACCTTCCTTATAAAGAAAATCAAGAAGACTATGCCTATCGGTTGCACCTGAAAACGGTGCAAAACCAGCTTATCGAATACATGTTCCAGGAGGAAAATTTTATAGACGGTTTGGTTAATTACCAACCCAATCTCCTGGAAATTGGCAAAACCGAAGGTGCAGCTATTTGTTTGGACGATCGATGCAAGCTTGTTGGTAAGACACCAAACCAAGAACAGGTAAAAAATATTGCTCGCTGGTTGGATGAGTGGGATCGGGAAATGTTTTATACCGATTCGCTGATCCAATATATTCCCGAAGCTAAATCTTATAAAGATGTGGCCAGTGGTTTGCTGGCGATCGCGATCGCTCCGCATCAATACGTCATGTGGTTCCGACCGGAAGTTATTCATACGGTGACTTGGGGTAGAAATCCCTATCACGTAGCTGATGCCAGCAACAACGACGAACCCTCGCCGGAGAATTCTTTCCAAGAATGGAAAGAACAGGTACGGTACAAATCCTTGGAGTGGAAAGCGGGAGAAATCGAAGCTGCCACCCAATTGCAAAGGGCTATGGTCAAAATTGTGCTGCGCCAGCTACACAAACTGGCTCAGATGAACAAAGCTTTACAAGAATCGGAAAAACGCGAGCGGGAAAAAGCCGAAAAACTCCAAGAAACTTTGCATGAATTGCAACGCACCCAAGCACAGTTGATTCAAAACGAAAAAATGTCTAGCTTGGGACAGTTGGTGGCTGGCATTGCCCACGAAATTTGCAATCCCGTCAACTTTATCTATGGCAATCTCTCCCACGCAGATACCTATGCCAAAGATTTGATTGGCTTGGTAAATTTATATCAGGAAGAATATCCTTCCCCCACCGAAAAAATTGAGGAAGAGGCGGAAGAAATCGATTTGGCGTTCTTGAAAGAGGATTTGCCGAAAATTCTCTCTTCCATGCAAGTCGGGGCGGAACGCATTCGTGGCTTGGTACAGTCGCTACGCAGCTTCTCCCGTGTTGATGAATCGGAGATGAAATCCGTTTGTCTTCACGAGGGCATCGACAGTTCCTTGTTAATTTTAAATCACCGTTTGAAATCCCGTGCCGATCGCCCAGCCATTCAGGTAGCGAAGGAATATGGCGATTTGCCGTTGGTGGAATGCTATCCTTCCCAGCTGAACCAAGTGTTTATGAATTTGTTGGTGAATGCCTTGGATGCGTTGGAAGAACGCGATCGCCATCGCAGCCAACAAGAGAAGAAAGAAAATCCCAGCAAAATTGCAATTGCTACCGAGTTGATTGACGAATCGGAGGATGGATGGGTAAGGGTTCGCATTCGAGATAACGGTTCTGGGATTTCTTCAGAGGACCGAGAACGGATTTTTGAACCTTTCTTCACTACCAAAGATAGAGACAAAGGCACTGGTATGGGATTGGCCATCAGCCACCAAATTGTGGTAGAGAAACACCACGGAACCATTCAATGCAATTCCCCATCTGGAGAGGGAACGGAGTTTGTTTTGGAAATTCCCATCCAGCAACAATCGAACTCTGCCAACCATGATTAGCAAGTAAGCTGGGGGTTGCCGATCGCTGTTTGCATTGTTTTGGATCTACACTAGAAAACGTACCGCACTTTGGTTCGATACCGATGCTGTTGCAACCGCAAGACCGCAACAAACTAGACCCCAGCGATGATAGCCAGTTCTACGCCTTTCCTCGTTTTGTGACCCATGTGGATGAGGGGTTCATCGATCGCTTGAAGAAACTGTACCGCGATCGCATTCAACCCCACAGCCGGGTTCTGGATTTGATGAGTAGCTGGGTTTCCCACCTCCCCGAAGATGTTGCCTATACGGAAGTGGTGGGTCACGGCATGAACCGGGAAGAGTTGGCCAAAAATCCGCAACTCAGCAGCTATTTTATCCAAGACCTAAACGTCAATCCCCAGTTACCTTTCGAAGATGCTAGGTTTGATGCGGTATTGATTGCCGTTTCCATACAATACTTGCAATATCCCGAAAAAGTCTTTGCTGAAATTCGCCGCATTCTCGCTACTGGCGGCGTGGCCATTGTCAGTTTTTCCAATCGCATGTTTTATCAAAAAGCCATTTCTGCTTGGCGGGAAGCCGACGACCGCGAACGGTTGGAGTTAGTAAAACAATACTTCCAGAATGCCGGCGGTTTCAGCAAACCAGAAGCGATCGCGGAACCGTCTGCTACTCCCAACTTGCTGTTTTACCTAGGGTTGTTTCAAGGAGATCCTTTTTACGCCGTTGTTGCTTATCGCAAATAATTACCAACAGGCAATTCATCAAAACTTGAAAGGTGGGAAGACGGTCAATTTTCCCACCCCATCTATTTGCCAACGGCTGCCAACCAAACTAGAATTTCCATCTATCTAGCTAGATGCTTCTTCTCCTGATTCGCCATTCAGCAATTCCGCGATCGCTTGTCCTTCCGCCGGTGGTGGTGTCGGTCTAGTATGGCGTGCATCGGTAATCAACCAATCCAAAGCCGCCGCTTGTACGTCAATGGTAGCACCTGTTTTGTCCACGCAATAGCGTCCAAATACCAGTTTATCCATCAAACGAATTCCAGGACCAAGCCGGGAATATTCAAAAATAATGCTTCTTTCTACTGTAGCACCGCTGCAAATTTGGCAGTTGGGACCAATTGCGGCAGGACCAATAATTTTGGCCCCATCTTCAATTTTGGTCATCCCGCCAATAAAGACTGGACCTTGAATGTCCACTTTATCCCAATTCACGGCTACATTTAATCCCGTGTACACGCCTGGCGCTACGCACTTGCCTGGAATGGGTACGTTTTGGATATCCCCTTGTAAAACGCCACACATGGCCCGCCAATAATCCGGAACTTTCCCAATATCAACCCACTGAAAGTCCATACTTAGACCGTAGAAAGGCGCACCCATTTCCACCAACTTGGGAAATAACTCGCTGCCAATATCGTATTTTTGACCGGAAGGAATGTAGTCCACAATTTCCGGTTCAAAAATATAAATTCCCGTGTTGATATCGGTACTAATTGCCTGGTCTACCGGCGGTTTTTCTTGAAATGCTTGAATTCGTCCTTCTTCGTCAGTAGAGACCACGCCGTAGCTAGATACTTGGTCTTTGGGAACTGGTTTCAAAATCACCGTCGCCAACGCGCCTTTTTGACGGTGCCATCGAATAGCAGAGGTTAAATCCAAGTCAATCAGCGCATCGCCGCACAATACCACAAACGTATCGTCAAAGAAGGGATGAAAATCTTGAATGCGACGAATACCGCCAGCAGATCCCAAAGCCTCGCCGACCAGGGTTCCTTTTTCGTCAATATACCCTTCAAACGAGTATCCCAATTGAACGCCAAACCGCTGACCGTCGCGGAAATAATTTTCAATTTCCCTGGCCAGGTGGCTAACGTTGACCATAATTTGGTCGAAGCCGTGTTGGCGCAGCAATTCCACCAAAAATTCCATCACTGGTTTCTCCAGGATGGGAATCATAGGTTTGGGAATATTATAGGTAATGGGGCGAACGCGGGTACCCTTCCCCGCTGCCAGAATCATGGCTTTCATTCGATCTTACCCGCTAACAACTCCCGCTCAGCAGCAGACACCCTTTTTTGATACTGCTAAGTTAGCTTAAACCTTATATATGGTGGTTTTTAGGAAAACCAGGCGGGATGAACTGCTTCCCTAAAAACCAATCCAGGCTTTACCCATCATACTCTAAAACAGTTTTGTTGGTTTGGCAGTAAAAATTTTTTTATTTGTTTTTTTTAGTGAAATTTTTACAAAACATCGCCCAAAGATCTACAGATTCTTGAAGTTAGTACCTAATACCATTTCTAAAAAACGACAATCGTCTTGTTTTATTTCAGTTTCTCCGTTAGGTTCGCAACGCGCTCCCCCTAAAAAAATGCCCCCGATTGTTTGTTTATTGCATCATTTTAAAGAAATGGTATTAGGGAACTTCTACCGAGCGATCGCTTTCCGTGGCGGCTGGCGCTTCTAGCAAACGTATAGACACATCTTGATAGAAGTGTTCCTGACATAACTCTACCTTAGACTGCGCTGATAGGACCAACAAAGCCCAAAATACCCGCACTTTTTCTTCTGCCTGGTTTCCCCGCGACCAAGACAGCAACACGTTGTCTAAAGAGACCCAGCAAGTCTCCGATGCGAGGGAACGCCAGTTTTCTTGTAAAAATTTTTCTAAGGAAGCCGCGGTTTCGGTAACGTTTTCTTCCTGGGTTAGCCGCGTAATCGACTGTACAGTACGCAGGCGATTTTGTCGGTTGCTACGGCGCTTTTGGCGAGGCTTTTGGGGTTTTTCCTGCATCACCTGCGCTACTTTTTGTAGCTGGGTTAGCAACTCCTCTAGGGAAGCTTGCCGTTTCTGTGGTTTGGGGGCCACTCCACGGCGACGCAGGTATTTTTCCAAACGGGGAGGTAAAGATGGTTGGTTGCCATTGCTGGTTTCTGTTTCTGGTTCCAGGTCTTCCTCAGCGTCGTTTTCCTCGTCTTCTTCCAAGCTTTCTAATAAATCCAGTCGGTCAGCTTTCAGCAAAACCAGCATGGAGGCTTGCAAGAAAGCCTGACCGCTGAGGGAAAGTTCTTTTTCTTGAACTTTTAAATCGCTTTGGGTGGCGAAATCCAACTGGCCGAGATAGCAGTCAATGGCTTCGATGACGCGTACATCCCAGGGATCGATTTCTCCCCGTTGTGCGCGATCGATAATTTGAGAAATGCTTTGTGAAAGTTGGGTCAGAATTCCCAGCGCTTTGGACATGCTAGGTTTTCGTTACTGCGTTGCCTGCGTTTGCGATTCTGTGGCGGTTTCGGTGTCTTGTTCTTCCGAGGAACTAGAAGAACTGTCGTCTTTTTCTTCTTCGGGAGATAGCTGCAGTTGGTTGTTGACTTGTACTTTTTCCAACTCCTGTTTCAGGGTTTGAATGCTTTCTTGTTGTTCTTTGATGTGTTGTTCTTGCTGTTTGATTTTACGTTTTTGGGGAAGGGATTCCAAACCTTGTTGCAAACGACCCCATAAGCTAAACACCCACGCTAGCACGGCTCCCACTCCCAAAGCAAAAATTAAGGCAATGGATAAAGGAGGTTGAATATCCAGACCGGGAGTCAGGTGAATGGTGACGGGATCGGTGTTGCGAATGCCGAAAATAACAAGGGCCAGGCAAAAGATAAAGATCAGCAGGAAGTTGATTTGTCGCATCATTTTCGTTCGTCTCAGTCCTTAATTGCTGGTTGGTTACTAGTTGGTGGTTGTGGCTACTTCTCGTTCGACCCAATTTTGTAGGGTCTGGTTGACGGTTTCTGCTTGTTCGTCGTAAACGCAGTGACCGCCACCGTCAATTTCCACAAGTTGGATTTGCGGGTTTTGTTGCAAGTAGGGACGGATGGATGCTATGGGCACCACGCGATCGCTTTTTCCCCATAGTAGCAAGATGGGCACCGAAACGTGGGACAATAAAGGAGCTACTGCACTGCCGTAACTGGGTTTGCTACTGGCACGGACCAAACGGGTTAAAACGCCCACAGTACCGCGATCGCAGGGGGGAAGGGCAAAGGAATCGACCAGTTCTTGGTCTACCAGTTCCTGACGCTGGTAAATTCCCAACAGCGCGCGTCGCAACAGCCACGGTTGTCGCGCTAGTTGCAACACTGGAAAAATGGTTATAGGTGTGGCCAAAATATTGACCAGTGCCTGTGCCCATCTAGACGCTGGTTGAACTTGGGGTAAGGTAACCATGGCCAACCCACAAGCCATTTGCGGGTAGGTGGCTACCGCACGCAGCGCGATCGTCGATCCCAAAGAATGACCGACGACCACCGCTGGTTTTCCGATCCAAGTCTGCCAAAAATCATACACCAATTCTGCCCAAAATGGGATACTGTAGTTGGCTGCCGCTTTTTGCGAGAATCCAAACCCGAGAAAATCCAATCCGTATACGTGATGGTTTTCGCTTAAAGGCAGCAAGTTACGGCGCCACTGACCCAACTGGGAACCAAACCCGTGTAAAAAAATAATTGGCAATGTTTTGTCTGTAGGAAATTGAGGTGGCAAACTCGTATAGCGAATTTGCCATCCCCGCCAAATCCAATCTCGCTGTCTGCCTAGATTGGCGTTGCTGCTGGAATTGGTTGTGTTTTTGTCAGTGCTGGCCAAAATTTCCCCACCCTACGATTTCTGTTGTCTAGCCTCAAGTGACGTTGCCGCCTTCGCGACCGTTTGGCTGCGAGGGAGGAATCTCGCTGACCAGTTCGTAAACATCGGTGTCTGGCGCACAGGCAAACAAAGGATTCATTTTTTTCAAAATTTTCCGGTACTCTTCGTTTTCGTTGGCTTGCATGTCTTCCAAGCTATTCCAAAAAATAACGGCAATGCCTTTATCGGTACCGGGTTTTTGTAGCAAATACGCTCCTTGAAAGCCTTGCATGTAGGTGGAGACGGCCTGGGAATAGAGTTCTTTGGCTTCTTCAAACTTTCCTGGCTGAAATTCTCCAATGGCTACGAAAGCAAACTTGTGCTTGAGAAAATCTGTGAATTCGTTCATATAAGCCTTGAGCGCAAATAATGAAGTTTCAGTTTGAAAAATAGCGTACAGGCTATCGCGATCGCGAACAACTGTTAAAGGATCCAAATTATTGTGCCAGAGCGAGTACAATTTTTTCTAGAGGTCTTTTCGATCTCAAGGTTCCGAACCGGCCAAATGCTATGTTTGCTACGACCAACCAAGAACAACAACAGAAAATACAACTGTTCGATCGCTGGGCACCTGTTTACGATTCTCTGTTTCCTTCTGTATTTTACCAAGCGGTTCACCAACGGTTGCTGGCGTATGTAGACTTGCCAGACCATCCCCAAGTGTTGGATTTGGGATGCGGTACCGGACGTTTGCTAGAACGTTTGAGCGATCGCTATCCCCAACTATACGGTATTGGCGTTGACCCCTCATCAGAAATGCTGCGTCAAGCTAGACGTTCCAAACCGCGATACCGAAAAAACCCCAACCAATCACCGCGTCTGGTTTACATCCAAGGCAACGCCGAAGACATTCCCGCCGCCAACGCACAATTTGATGCTGCTTTCAATACCATCAGCTTTCTTCACTATCCCCACCCCGAACAGGTATTGTCAGAAATCTATCGCGTTCTCAAACCAGGCGGTCGCTACTACTTGGTAGATTTTGTTTGGCGACGGCAAGCCGACCAAATCCAAACGCCAGCAGCCGCCGGCAAAATGCGCTTTTATGGATTGCCAAAACGGGAGGAAATGGGAAAGGAGGCTGGGTTACAAACAATAGGACACTATACGTTGCTGGGGCCGGTGGTTTTAACAATTTTTGCTAAGTAGGGAAGGGGAGCATCGGGGCATCGGGGCATCGGAGCATCGGAGAAAACAGTTCATTTTGCGTTTCTATCTCCCAGGCTCGGTACGCTCGGTACGCTCCCTATTCCTCCGTCGGACGATCGATATTCAACTGGTTTTCCAGGGTTTCTACCCGATTTTCCAATTTGTTCAGACGCTGTTTGAGTTCGATGGCTAGGGTTGCCAAGCGATCGAACATGGGATCGTCGCTGATATTTGCGGAAGGTCGTTGATTGGGGGATGCTTGAGGAGTGGCTGGCGGTGGTTGGTTGTTGCGTTGCTGTCGCTGCAAGCTGCGTACTTCCCTTTCTAGGCTGCTAATTTGCGATCGCAGGGAAAAAACGGTATTTTCCAAGCGGGAAAGGCGCGATTCTAAGGCCGATGCTTCTGCTTTGGCGTTGCCGATAACGATCGCTATAGCTATCAGCCATCCCAAACCAATCGCGATCGCGCTTTGCCAAGGTTTTAAATTTCTCAACCCCATGGATTTTTGGCTTGCAAGAATTTGATTTCTAGTTTGCTAGCTGGCCGGGAATTTTGCCAACCCAATTTTTGCAAAACCTGGTTGGAGAGATTGACATTTTTCTTTAATAGCTATAAAGTTATTATAGCAATGATAATTATTATCAGTTTCACCAAGGCAGCGATGGTTCATTCTGTCCTGCCTTCAGAAGTTTTGCAATGGTATCAAGTACACTCCGTTATTTAGGCACTATCGCGCGTTTTTCTATCAAAACATTCACCAAGGCTGCTACATTGACTTGCTGGGGTCTCCGTGCTAGGTACTTTTCCCCTCGGGATATCCTAAATCGGCGGAAAATTGTACTTGAACTACTTGCAAAATTTCCTAACCAACAAGGAAAACCATAAAAATTGCTGTTGCCAGTGACAACCAACATTAGATTGCCGTACATACAGGACATTGCTGCCGGTTTTGGGTATACAATCTGGAAAGCGGAGAAATCCGCGACGGCTCGATGGAACTTGCCGAAGTCAAACAGTTGATGCAACTATCCAACGAACAATCGTTTCAACCCTGCAAAACAATCGCTCTTTTGCTAAAAATGGCCATCAAGGCATTCATGGCCAACGTCGAAGAAGGTGCGGGCCGCAAGTTGGATCCTGATTGCGGGGAGCCAAGGAATTCAATTTATATGAATACTATATCTGAGGAATTTTCCTCATCTAGCGGCGATCGCAACTCGGACAATCGCCTTATTCAATAACGTTTTCAGTTTCAAAAACCAATCTTTCAAAGTTTCTGGTTATTTTTTTTAGATTTTGTATTGATTTTGAGGTTGCTAGGCAAGCTATGAACCAAAAAAACGGCTACCAAGAACTGGAATACGACGTACTGATTGTGGGAGCGGGTATGGTTGGCTCGGCATTAGCCGCCGCTTTGGGACAAACTTCCCTAAAAGTGGGGGTTATCGAAGCCAAAACCCGGCAAGAAAAA
Organism: uncultured Geitlerinema sp.; assembly: GCA_964477525.1. GTDB lineage: Bacteria > Cyanobacteriota > Cyanobacteriia > Cyanobacteriales > PCC-9228 > PCC-9228. Next base: position 38,129 of record CAYZHY010000009.1, read on the forward strand.
ACCGCTCGGGATGATGGCAGAGCTAGTGCTTTGGCGTTGGGAACAGTGCAGATTTTAGACCGCATTGGTGCTTGGAAAGCCATGCGATCGCTAGGCGTATCTCCCATCCAGCAAATTCAAATATCCGACGAACAATTTCCTATGGTAGCTACCTTACGTCGGGAAGAAATTCAAGTAGAAGCACTGGGATATGTGGTGGAAAATTGGGTCACCAGTAGTGCCTTGGAACAAGTGCTAGCCAAACAAACGGACGTTCATATGTTTTGTCCTGCCAAAATCAAATCCATGGCTACCCATCGCGATCGCGTGGAAGTGAATTTAGATTGGGAGGGTAAGGAACAACCCCTGAGCGCCCAATTAATCATTGGTGCTGATGGTAAAAATTCCTGGCTACGGCAGTGGGCCAACTTGCCCATGGATGCCGTCGAGTACGACCAAGTGCTGATTGTTAGCAATATAACCACAGAATTTTCTCACAGTCAAACGGGGTACGAACGCTTTCACCACAGCGGTCCTTTTGCGGTTTTGCCCATGACCCCATCACCACAAGCACCGGATTCCCCGCGCAGTTGCGTAGTGTGGACGGCGAGAAAAGCAGAACGCGATCGCTTGATTTCCCTAGACGACAGTGCTTTTATGGCAGCAATGCAACCGCGCCTACCTAAGGAAATGGGTCAAGTGCTATCGGTTACTCCCCGCTCTTGCTACGTTCCCCGCCGCCAGCACGTGCGCCAATATGCCGCACAACGTCTAACTTTAGTCGGGGATGCAGCTCATACTACCCATCCATTGGGAGGACAAGGATTCAATATGGGTATGCGAGATGTGGCGGCTTTGTCGTCTTTGCTTATTGAAGCACACATTCAAGGTAAGGATTTGGGCAGTTCTGAGTTCCTAGAACGTTACCAGCAACAGCGAAAAACCGATAACGAAACTGTTCTAACGGCAACCGATTTGGCTAACCGTATATTTTCCAATGACTGGCTACCTTTACAGTGGATACGGGATTTGGGATTGGTTGGTATTGACCAATTGCTCCCTGTAAAGCAAGCTTTCATGCAGTATGCTATGGGGTTTGCAGATGGTTTGCCTCGGTAGGTGCCTGTTTTATTAGTATTTTGTCATTACAATTGCGCTTTCAAGGGGGTTGGGAAAGTTGTTTTGGGTTGCGATCGCTCCATTAAAAACGGAATGTGGTTCTTAGGGTACCAATAACCGCATCGTCGTTGGCGCTGTCTTGATTGGGAGAGGTTAACCAGATCAAACCAGGAGTAATGCTTAAATTTTCACTAACTTTTAGTTTGTAGAAGCCTTCTACGTGGAAAGGTGCGTCTTCAGCAAAGACATCCTCCAATCCTTCTAAATCGGTTAAGTAAGGCTGCACGCCGACCATCAAACCAGCAACATTGCCTGGAATAGGAACATTGGGAAAAGCCAAGGCCAAGGCACCGTTCCAAATATCGCCATTGATATCGTCTTCCAGCAATTCGACATTGGTGTATCCTGCCCAGCCATTGAGCTGGATCTGAGAAGCAACTGTCCAGGAGAACTGCAAACCCACTGAGTCGCTATCGATGGGATTGGTGGCACCGATTTGGTTGGCGAGGGTAGTACCAGTAAATCCGGTATCGGTAGAACCACCGTTGTCAAAACCAAAATTGCCTTCATTAAAGTAAGCATGGTTGTAAGTGAGGGCAATCCCCAAGCGATCGCTGGGACGGAAGGTCACTTGAGCCAAAGCAGCTTGGTCGCCATTAAATAAGCCACTGCCTTCTCCCGAATCGCTAGCATTGGCAGCGAGATAGCCAGCTGTAAATTCCCATTGGTCGCTGGGTCGAAAACTAACGCCCACACCAGCGCCACCCCCAAGGCGATAAATGGGATTGCGCTGGCCAAAAGCACTTAAGGAACCATTGCCACCGTCAAAATCTTCAAAATAGGGATTGAGGGTAGGAGTAAAATCATCAAAAATCCCAGCATTGGCGGCTAAAGTAACCGAAATCTTGTCGCCAATGGGAAACATGTATTCAAAGGTGTCCAGAATAAAGGTATTGTCGGTATCGCCGAAAACTTGGGAAGCCTGTACGTCTTCGCCGCTGTTGTTGGGAAAAGGAATGCCGCTGTTGGTGTTGGCAATGCCGAGGGAACTGCTATTTCCCGCTTGCAATCGGGTAATTAACAAATCGCGACCGGTGAAGCTAGTGTTGAAATTGAGGCGTACTCTACTTTGCAAAACGGTTTGGGTATCTGCATCGCCGCCAAAGCTATCGGTAAGGGCAAAAATGGCTTCTCCAGAAAGTTTGGTGGTTGTAGAAAACTGGTTGGCTTCCAGTTGGGCAGTACGAGATTCCAAATTGCTGACGCGGCCGCGCAAGCTGATTAGTTCGCTTTCAAATTCTTTTTGCAACCGTTGTAAGGTAGCGAGATCTTCTTGTGTGACGAGATTAGAACTGTTTTGTTCGATAAGCTGGGTCATGACCTCCATGCAGGCATTAAGACCAGCAGCAAATTCGTAACGAGTTAAGGCGCGATTGCCGCGAAAGGTGCGATCGGGATAGCCAGCGATGCAGCCATAACGTTCTACTAAAGATTGTAAGGCCTGGAAAGCCCAATCTGTAGGTTGTACGTCTCGCAGTTGAGAAACGGAGGTAACTTGGTCAAGTTTGGTAGGGGATTCGGTACTGTTGGCAGCAAGGGGAGTTAGAAATGTGGTGGCAGCGATGGGAACGATGGAGACAGTTTTGAACATAAAGGGTATTCCTGAGGAAGCCATATATAGAAATTTCAAATCAAACGCAAACAGTTGAAACATGTTGGGGCAAAGGCTCGATCCTGAGCTTGTCGAAGATCGCTCGCCCTAACCTCTAGAAGCATTCACAACTTTAATAAAAAGGCTATATATTGATGTTGAAAGTAACAAATAAATGAGAGATCGTTTGTTAACAAGAGTTTAGAAATCTGGGGAGTTGGGAACCCTTTGGTAGAAGCGATCGCGATATGAAACGCAGATAACTGTTCATAAAAAAGTTCCCAACTCCTGTTAAAAAGGCGAAAGTGCCGTCAGTTAGCTAGATATGCGTAGCAATTCTACATCAAAAATGAGCGTAGCATCGGGGGGAATAACACCAGCAGCACCGCGAGAACCATATCCCAATTCTGGTGGAATAATTAATTCCCGTCGTTCGCCAACTTGCATATCCAGAACCGATTCATCCCAACCTTTAATCACTTGACCGACACCAACGCGAAATTCAAAAGGTTGGCCGCGATCGCGAGAACTGTCAAATTTCGTACCATCTTCCAACTTACCTGTATAGTGGACTACCACTTTTTGACCAACTTCGGGGATTGCCCCATTTCCTTCCTCCAAAATCCGATACTTCAATCCCGATTCGGTGGTTGTGTATTCACTTTCATCTTCTATTGCTTCTGATTCTGTTTGGGCTGTTTC
>CAYZHY010000009.1:41679-45030 GCA_964477525.1 uncultured Geitlerinema sp.
TTCTGATTCTGTTTGGGCTGTTTCTTCCTGTTGAGTCTCCGATTTTGTTTCTGATTCCGCTTTCGATTCTACTTGCGTTTCGGCTTCAGCTTCCTCTTGAGAAGCCATTAATTGAGATAACAAGCGGCTTTCGGATGGCTGCGTGCTTTCGCTGTCCTGAGCTTTTGGTGTGGTAGCCGATTCGGTTTCCTCTTGAGAAGCCGTTAATTGCGATAACAAGCGGCTTTGTGGCTGTTGGGTAGTCTGTTGTTGGGATGAAGTGGTTTCCAAGTTGGCAGCTTGCGATTCTTGGGGAGTTGGGGAAGCCAACTGGGAAATAACAATCGCCAACAAACAAACAACCATAGCCCCAAAACTAATTAAAATTTCGCGCATGGTAGTTCCGTTCCTCCTCGAAAAGTCCAGTGCAATTATCAATACAAATACAACCAAACACAAGGGTAGTTCCCATTCAAAAATAGAGAATGGCACGAAACCCCGCACCTACGAGGTATCGATTTCCATTCTCCATTGTCAGTGTTATGGGCGAGATTTTCGCTGATTGGGGGCTGAATTTATTTCCAGGTGCGATTTTCCAGATCTCGTACTTTATATTCCAAGCGATCGAGCCGTCCTCGCAATTCGTCCAATTCCGATTGTCGGGCCACGCCAAAATCATTCATGACATTGCGTAGCTGGCGTTCCAGTTGCGCTTCAAAATTGCTTTGATCGCGCATCTGTTCCATTAAATCGTCAACAAATTTTCTAGCGTCTTCTGGGTCGAGTTTCCCTTCCCTGACCCATCTTTCGCTTACTTCCCGTAGTTTTTCCGCTACCAAGGAGGTAGTGCCGACACCAATTAAGAGAAGTTGCCTGATTGGGTTGTTATTGTCCATAGGATCTATCCATATTAGCGAACGAGTGAGATAGGCGGACTTGCAGCACGCAAGGTAACATGGTGAATTTTGAAAATGGGAAACCCAGAAAATATCGGGAGATGAAAACGTTGACAGACGAAAATTCTGCGAAAATTCGACAGTGACCCAGGTTTTCTAGACTCCCGTATTGAGTTTCCCATAATTACATCCATAGTTGCTCAAGTACGCCTAGGTTTCTTTTCTATTGTGGCAAACTTGAGCACCAACTAGAGCCTGAATATGCCTTCAGCCGATTTTTTCAAAATTGGATACTTCCAGCACGGGACCAATCGCTGCTAGCGTCATGACATCATCGCGAATTTGCCCCTCGACTTTTACTTTTTGACCCGCTTGTAACAATTCTTGGGGGGTATTTTGATGAAGTTCGTACTGTTCGCCGTTGGCAGTTTCCAATGCCCAAGTACCAGTTCCCATAGGAACGTGCTGAATCGTACCTTCTAGAGTAATACTCATGCCGATGCTCCCTCATTTTTGAGCGCTAAACGAGCCAATGCTAAGCATAGAAGGGCATTGACTAGCAAAAAGCTACGGGCTGCCAGGCCACTTCCCAACCATACCAAACTGGGCGTAAAGATGGCGCTGACGGTCAAAGCCGAACAAACGCCGATGGTAGAACCAATGGCTAGCCATTTCCATTGGGAATGTCCCAGCAGGAATAAAATCAGCACGGTGGGAATGAGTACGCTGGCAAAAATGGGATTTAAAGCGGAATTGCCTTGAATGGCAGTACCGAGTTCTGGAATGGAACTACCAGCAAGTCGTAGGGGCCATTGCGGTAGGTCGAAGACATACAAACCACGCAAAAAGAACAAGCCGGAACTGCCCAAGGTTAACCCCCAAAATAGATTCGGGTTCCAACCAAATGGGAAATATTTGCGCAGGATGATGGCGAGAATGTAAGAACCAAGCACCATGAGGATTTTGGGTAACAACATAAACGCACCGCCATCAAACCAGAAACGAGGATTGAGATAGCCGTTATCCCGCAACCAACGCAAGAAGTCGCGGACATCGATTTGCCCTTCGCTGGCCATTTGAACGGCTGTAGCTGCATCCAAGCGGCCGGCCCCAAAGTAGTTCATGGGGTCTTCTTTGACCTGACGGGCCGATTTGGTCAAAATTTCTTCAATTTCGTCGGGTTTGTCAATACCGCTGGCTTTTATCAAAGCAGCCACGCCGGCCACGTGGGGTGCTGCCATGCTGGTGCCTTGCAGGTGACGGAAGACTTCACCGCCGCGAGGGTCGATCGTATTTTGCAAAATGCCGCCTTGGGGATTTTCTGCAGAAAGGAAACCGCCAGGTGCAGCAATATCAACACCAGCACCGTAGTTGGAATAGGAAGCTTTGCTACCGGTGGCATCGGTGGCAGCCACGGCAATCACGTGGGGATACCGTGCTGGATAGGATGCGGAATTGCGTTTTTCGTTGCCAGCAGCAGCCACAACGGTCACGCCTTTTTCTTGAGCGTATTCAATTGCTTCTTTCATGGCTTGACTTTCCCCAGGACCGCCAAGGCTCATGTTAATGATATCGGCGTCGTTGTCGGCGGCAAATTTAATGGCTTCGGCAATGTCGGCTACCGAACCGCCACCGCTACCGCTGAGGACTTTTAACGGCATGATTTTGGCTTCGTAGGCAATGCCGGCAACGCCGTAGTTATTGTTGGTAGATTGAGCAATGGTACCGGCAACGTGGGTACCGTGACCGTTGTCGTCGGAGGCTTCTCGACGGTCGTTAACAAAGTCGTAACCGGCAACAAATTCCGTTTGCTGCAAATCCCGTACGCGGCTGACACCGGTGTCAATAACGGCAACAGTGGCTCCTTGGCCTTGGGTTTGTTTCCAAGCGGTTTCCACGTTGATTTTTTGGAAGTTCCACTGTTTGTCGTATTCGGGGTCGTTGGGGATGGTGAGAGCTTCGTAAATATATGCGGGTTCTATGTATTCTACATATTGGCTGAGCTCGGATTGTTTTAGTTCTTGTAGCAGTTCGCGATCGCCGGCTAATGTATAGAAGTTATCTTTACGCGAAAATTCGCTGTTTAGGTGAATTCGGGTATCGTACTTTTGGGCGATCGCTTTGACTTGCTGTTGGATTTGCTGGCTGGGAACGTCTTCGCGAAAGTCGACGACGATGGATTGAAATTTCCCTTGGTTGGCCAATCCTTGATAGTTGGCCAGGGCAAACATCAATCCCCCCAGAAACAGGCAAAACAGGAGAAATTTTTTCACGGCTATGCCCTCTATAACAACATGTTGTTGCTACCAAGATAACTTACGATTGATAATTGGGCATATAGTTGGTTGTGGGAGCCCCCTTCGACAGGCTCAGGGCAAGTGGGAGCATGGGAGCATCGGGGCTTCGGGGCTTCGGAGAAAAAAATTCATTGCACTTTTCTATGTACTTTTCTATCTCCCAAGCTCCCCATCTCCCA
>CAYZHY010000009.1:45130-56334 GCA_964477525.1 uncultured Geitlerinema sp.
AAATTCATTGCACTTTTCTATGTACTTTTCTATCTCCCAAGCTCCCCATCTCCCACGCTCCCCATCTCCCACGCTCCCAAGCTCCCCACCTCTTCTGCTACGATCGCACACAACGATTGGCGAGAAAATAATGGAACGCGGTTTGATTTGGTTGCCTTTGCTGGCTTTATTTGTGGGGCTAGCATGGGCTGGTTGGAACGAATATCAGAAGGTAGAAGCTTATCGCCGTTGGTCGCAATCGGCAGATCGGGCTAAATACGATATTTATGCGATTTTGATACAGCAAGGCAACCAACTGAGTTGGGGATTGCCTACCCGTCAGGGTCCAGTGAATTTGCAAAGTTTGGATCTGAGGCAGGTCCGCTCTATGCAGTTATTGGTGGATGGAAACCCGGTTTCTGCCGAACAACCACCCGAACGAGGGCGTAAGGCGGAGTTAGCGTTTTCGCTGGAAGACGATCGCACGGTACAAATTCCGTTTACAGAGGTTAAACTGGCGACGAAATGGTTTCAGGTTTTGCAAGAAGATTGGCAAAAAGTCAAACCGGAGAGCTTGTAACCGGAAAACGTTCACTCGTCTCCGTTGCGATCTTGCAACCAATACAAAATTGCCCAAGTTCCCAAGCCACAGCTCAAAGCGATCGCAACAAACATCCAACCCGATAATTGACCAGGAACTTTTTTCTCTTCAGCTTGATAGGGTGGTTTTTGTGAAAAGATATGGGGATTGGTGAGCAACCAACCGGCAATACTAATTATAAAAAAAATAAATATACTAATCCCAAAAAGCAACAACAGGAATCTCCACGGTGGCGGAATTCTAAGTAAAAAACAACAATGCCACTGCGTTGGTTGGTTTTGGTGGTAGCTTGACGTCAGATTTTTACCCTTCAGCATTTCTTTGGCAAGCCAGTTGAATCAGTCGATCGACCAATTGGGGAAAGGAAATACCAGATGCTTGCCACAACTGCGGATACATACTGAATTGGGTAAAACCGGGTAAGGTATTGATTTCGTTGAGCCAAATGCTGTCGGTTTCGCTTTGATAAAAACAGTCTACCCTTGCCAATCCAGCAGCATCGACGGCTTGAAATGCAGCGATCGCTAAATCTTGAATGCGGCTGGCAATGCGATCGGGAAGATCGGCGGGAATGTGCAAATCGGCTTTGCCAGAGGTATACTTGGTTTCGTAATCGTAGAAATCTCCTTGATAGGTAATTTCGCCAAGAACGGAAGCTTTGGGATGGTCGTTGCCCAAAACGGCACATTCCACTTCTCGGGCTTCAATACCAGCTTCCACCACAACGCGGCGATCGTAGCTGGCAGCACTATCCAAGGCAGTTTCTAATTCTTGCCGCGATCGCGCTTTGCTAATACCGACGGAAGACCCCAAATTTGCTGGTTTGACAAACATGGGATAGGGGATTTCTGCTTCGATTTGGTCGCAAAGTTTGGGGAAAACGCAAGGATTCGACCAAATTTCTGCACGTGTTGCTAGTTTGTAGCTTACTTGCGGCAAACCAGCAGTCGTAAAGGCCTGTTTCATGGCAATTTTATCCATGCCTACGGCCGATCCCAAAACGCCGCTACCGACAAAGGGTCTCTGCATTAATGACAGCAATCCCTGAACGGTCCCGTCTTCACCGTTGGGTCCGTGTAAAATGGGAAACCAAACATCTACGCTGGCAGCCGCTTCTGGAAATTGCCATAATTTCTGGGGATCGGTGGTTGTAGATTCGGTGGCGGGAATATCCATTTCCCCAGCTAAAATTTTTGTGGCTAGGTCGCTGCTTTGCCAAATGCCGTCTTTTTGGATGTAAAACGGTACGACTTCATATTTATTGGGGTTACCTTCTTGTTTTAAAGCATTCGCGATCGCATGTGCCGAACGTACGGATACTTCGTGTTCGCCAGAACGACCGCCAAATAGCAACCCCACTTTCATTTGGTTCATGGTGTTTTGCCCTCTTCTGCAAGCGAAACTTCTTAAGCGATCGCTATGAGGCTACCATGTTGGGGGGCTGGGGGGGGGGGGGGGGAGGGGAAAGGGGGGGAGGAGGGGGGGGGGGGGGAGGGGGGGGAGATGGGGAAGAGGGGATCGAAATATAGGAGAGAATTGGTAGAACCCGTAGAACCCTTCGATGGGCTTAGAGTTGCTTTCTCTCCTACTTTCGGCACAAGTTGGTTTTTGAGTTAGACGGGCCAATTAGCGTTTGGCTAGTTTTTTCGCTGATGACTTGCGAAGACGAATGGATTCTGGTGTAACTTCTACCAATTCATCTGGACCAATGTATTCCAAAGCCCTTTCCAGATTCATTTCTGCGGGGGCTTGTAATTGTTCCAACTCTTCACCACTGGCAGCCCGATGGTTGGTCAGTTGCTTGGCTTTGCACACGTTTAGTTCTAGGTCTTGGGGGCGATTGTGTTCGCCGACAATCATGCCTCGGTACACTTTCGTTCCTGGGGAAATAAAGAATACACCCCGTTCTTCAGCATTTTTCAAGGCATAGAAAGTCGCTACCCCTTCTTCGTGAGCAACGATCGCGCCGTTTTGGCGATTTTCAAAATCACCGCAAACGGGACGATATTCCAAGAAACTGTGGCTCATAATGCCTTCGCCACGAGTCATGCGGACAAACTCGCCGCGAAAACCAATCAATCCCCTGGCTGGAACCACAAATTCCATTTGGGTGCGACCGTTACTACCGGTATGCATATCTTGCATTTCGCCGCGACGCTGACCCAGACGTTCGATGCAACTACCTGCTGCGTCTTCCGGTACGTCGATCGTCAGCGTTTCAAAGGGTTCGGCGGGTTTGCCATTAATCTCCCGATAAATGACGTGAGGTTGGGATACCTGAAACTCGTACCCTTCCCGACGCATGTTTTCAATCAGGATACCCAAGTGGAGTTCTCCGCGACCGGAAACCAAAAACTGGTCGGGAGAATCGGTATTTTCTACTCGCAAAGCCACATTGGTTTCCAATTCCCGCAGCAAGCGATCGCGAAGTTGGCGAGAAGTAACAAACTGACCTTCCTTACCGGCTAAGGGAGAGTCGTTAATAGAGAAGGTCATTTGCAAGGTAGGTTCGTCTACCTTAATCAAAGGCATGGCTTGGGGTTCGTTGGGGCAGGTAATGGTTTCGCCGATGTTGGCATCGCTAAATCCTGCCAAAGCCACAATATAACCTGCAGACGCAGAGTCCAGTTCCACACGTTTGAGACCTTCAAACCCCATTAATTTGGTAATTTTGTTTTTAACAATGGACCCATCTTCTTTCACTAACGCTGCTTGCTGTCCGTTGTACATGGTGCCATTGTGAACGCGACCGATGACAATGCGACCCAAATAATCGGAATAATCCAAGCTCGTCACTTGCAATTGCAAAGGTTTTTCCGGGTCGCCGACCGGGGGACCCACGTGTTCCAACATTGACTCGAACAGAGGCTTCATGCTCTCTCCGGTGGCATCCAAATCGTATTTGGCAACGCCAGATAACCCGGAAGCAAACAGGTAAGGAAAATCGCATTGGTCTTCATCGGCCCCCAAGTCGATGAACAGATCCAAAACTTTATTGATACTTCCGTAGGGATCTGCTTGCGGACGATCGATTTTGTTGACGACCACAATCGGTCGCAACCCCTTTTCCAAGGCTTTTTTGAGCACAAACCGCGTTTGGGGCATGGGACCTTCGTTGGCATCAACCACCAACAAACAACCGTCCACCATACCCAGAACACGTTCCACTTCCCCGCCAAAGTCTGCGTGGCCGGGCGTGTCTACGATATTAATCAGGGTATCTTCGTATCGAATCGCTGTATTCTTGGACAAGATGGTAATGCCCCGCTCTTTTTCTAAGGGGTTGGAATCCATAATGCAGTCTGGTAATTCTTCCCCTTCGCGAAAGACACCGGACTGGCGGAGCAAAGCATCTATAATGGTTGTTTTTCCGTGATCGACGTGGGCAATAATAGCAATGTTGCGAATGGGAAGAGACATAAATAGGTTTAGGGTGCGATGATTTTTAGCGACGAAAAACACTAGCTTCCCTTCTATTGTAGCTGGTTTTGCCGAAACCTGATACCACCATCAGGCAGTCATAGAAATGGGACCACGGTGAAAACGCTCAGAAAAAAAATCCTGACTCCGTGCGAGTCAGGATTCGGACCATCAGGGTGCATCTACTTCCATCTACCGTTATAGTTTTCTAGAATGAAAAGGGGGTGTCCGGAAAGTTGGCTGGCAACTTTTTGAGAAACTACCCGTCCTGTCAAATAATTGTCAGAATAGAGGCGGTCGGTTCGTTGGTCTTCGATCGGTTTTTCTTGGTAGTTTTCGTGTCAAGCCCACTGAAGTTGCTAGATGGCCGTTTCGCTGGTACGGGGGATTTGCGAGCTGAATTGCTGGTGTTTTCTTGACCCATGCCAAAGCCATCGACGGCTAGTTGCCTAGAGCCAAGCACCCAGAGAAAAATTTTCCGGAAAATTGCCTTAATGAACTGTATTCGCAGGAGTGCAGCGAAACGTGACCCAAGAATTTCACCTTTCCGTTACCCAAGTCGGCGATGATGAGTATTTGGTGCGTACGGAGAAAGTCGCACCAGGGGTTCCTTTGGCGGAAGAACAAGTTGTCTGGCCGATTGACCAATGGCTCGATCGCGTACGAGAGGCGAGTGCCCATCCACTGGCGGGATGGCAAGCTCAGATGGGTGATTGGGCCTCTGGTGCTTCTCAAAAACACCGCCAAGGTACTGGAGAGAGCAGCGATTTTTGGGGGAGCGAACAAGATTGGTTGGCTAATTTCCAACCGGAAGAAGAAGATGATGATGCCAATCTGGATGAGGAGGATGTTGGCGAAGAAAACGATGATGGATTGGTGGCGTTGGGGCGGCAGTTGTACGATGCTCTCTTTCAAGGAAATATACGGGATAGTTGGCTGACAGCGCAAGGAATTGCCCACCATCGGCGGGAGTTGCTGCGATTGCGTTTGGGATTGAAAGGCGATCGCCTCTCCCGATTGCCCTGGGAAACTCTGCGTGGTGGCGATCGCACGTTGGCTACGGGAACGGATATTACATTTTGTCGCTACCAGCCCAATACCAGCCACCTACAGATTTTTTCTACACCAACTTCGGCAACGCTGCGAGTTTTAATGGTGCTATCAGCGCCAAGCGATCGCGAAAATTTAAAATTGAAGGAAGAGTGCCAACAACTACAAGCAGAGTTGCAACCCAATAGCGAATCCAGCACTTACCCATCTTCCAACCCCTACATCCAGCTAACGATTTTAGAACAACCCAACCGGCAACAGCTGACCCAAGCTTTGGAACAAGGGCAGTATCAAGTGCTGCACTACGCCGGTCATGGAGGTGTGGGACCTCGCGGTGGTTTTTTATATTTGGTGAGCGGGCAAACTGGACTGACGGAAACCCTGCGAGGAGACGATTTGGCGGGGTTGCTGGTTAACAATGGCATCCAGCTGGCGGTGTTTAATTCCTGTCGCGGTGCGTACACCCCGACGGCAGAAGAATTAGCTGGCAAAGATCCAGTACGCAGTTTGGCAGAATCCTTGATTGCCTACGGGATGCAAGCGGTTTTGGCTATGGCAGAGCGAATTCCCGATGAAGTCGCCCTAACCTTGAGCCGGCTGTTTTACCGCAATCTTGGCCAAGGATATCCCATCGATTTAAGTTTGAATCGGGCACGTCAGGGGTTGATTTCTGCTTACGGTTCCCACCAAATTTATTGGGCTTTGCCAACGCTGCACTTACATCCCGAGTTTGATGGATATTTAAACTGGACGCGAGAAAGGCAAGAGTGGGGATCGACGGCGGCAACAGCCGATCGCTCGGAAGAAGTGCCGGCGTGGGAACAGGAAGAACCACCTGCCGAGATGGAGGAAGTGGATTGGGGTGGATTGCTGGAAGACCAATTTCCAGACGATCCTGATTATGCCGATGATTCGGCTGTGGTAGCGGATTTGCTGCAGCAGCTAACTGACGAACAAGAGAGTTCCTCGACCAGTAGCGTTACCGGGGCAAGCGACGAAACGGCAACGACGGGTGGTTCTTCCAGCACAACGGCTTCCGAAAATCTCAACCAACTACCAAGCAATGCAGAAACATCAACCAATCAGCAGTCGCTTTCGACCCAAGAAAAAGGAGATTTGACAAAGCGATCGCCAGCCGATCTGGCTGAACGCGAAACCCAGACTCCTACCCCATCCAATCGCGATCGTACGCGGAAATGGTGGTATGGCGGTGCTGTGGGAGGCGCCTTGGCGGTGGCTTTGGCTGGTGGTTGGGCCTGGCAAAATATGCAAAATGCCAACGGACCCAACAATATTCCCAACCCGTCACCGCCAGTTGTGACAGAATCTCCGATTCCCGAGGAACTATCCCAACGCAGTACCAGCGAGTTGGTGGCGAGTGCGATCGAAAAATTCGGTCAAAACCAAAACCAAGCAGGGGCCAAAGCGGTGGTGGCATTGCTAGAACGCGGAGCTTTGCAACAAGCCCAAGCGGCTTTGTCGGCAGCTTCCAACCAACAGCAACAGGAACCGTTGTTGCTTTTTTTACGCGGGAGGTTGGCGTGGCAGTTTGCCCAAGTAGACAATTCCGATTATAGTACCGACGATGCCCGTCGTTATTGGGAAGCAGCCGTCAACCAACAGCCAAACGTAGCTGAGTATCAAAATGCTTTGGGATTTGCTTACTACGCCAATGGCAATTACGATGAAGCCGCCAATGCTTGGGTAAAAACGCTCAAACTTCTAGAAGATGGTTCTGAAAAGCCGGCTGCCTTGACGGCTTATGCAGGGTCGGCCTTGGTGTTGATGAAAACGGCTGCCGACCAATCTCCGGATGCCCAACAATCTAAAATTGACCGCGCCATTCAACTTCGGCAAACCGTCGTCAACCAAGCTCCTTTAGAATTTACGCCAAGTGCTTTGGCAGATGAGTGGATGTGGACCGAGTCGGCGGTGGCGGATTGGCAACAGTTGATGCAGATGTCTAAGGAATAAACAGGTATGCGATCGCGATCGCGAATTTTATCGATCGCGATCGCCAATTTATTGTGAGTTCGATCGCAAAAAGATTCGATCGAATTCACCTTTGCTGGGGTACAGCGATCGCTGGTAAATGTATTATTTTTCGCGATAGTAGTACTATAAGAGTTCAGCGGTTCCCACTATGTTTCCTCAAATTGAATTGCTTCCTGGTGCTGTCTACGAAATTATGGCTTCTGCTAGCGAAACCGGTCGTCTGAATTTGGGCGATCGCTACGGATTGATGGCAGCTACACTAGACGAATCTTTGAGCGAAGAAGAACGCCGAGCGATTGATAGATTGTTGCGTTTTGTTATTCGAGGTCACTTTCAAGTTGACAATAATTTGTAAGATTGGCCAACTCTTCCAACAAAAAGCAACAAATGGGAACCAAGCAACGCTGCCAAACCAACAATCAACAACAACAATAGAAAGATTATTTTATTTTATTTTATTTTCCACCTATCAATACTAGCAACTGAATTCATTTCAAAAAAACGAAAATTAGGTTCTAATGGTTTTTGGAACCTTTTTTAGAACCTTATGTCCAACGATAGAAAGGAGCTGTATAACCGGCAGGGAAAGTTTCTAATTCGGCATCCAGTTCGATAAAACCATCGCTGTCGGTTAGCGCCGCCAAATCGCCAGAATTGCGATAGGCTACTGGTTCTACGAAAATTTTACCCTCTTGATTGCCCACAATTTTTACCGGTCGGAACAAAGTTAGCGGTTTGGAAAAGCAAATTTCTGCATTCAAAACAGCCATTTCCTGTCGCGTATCCGTACTTCCGGCAGAACGCTGCAGTTGCGGCAGCGTATACCGATGCAAGCAAGTGAGTGCAGAAACAGGATTGCCGGGAAGAGCATAAACAAGCGTACCCCCTGGGCTGGTACCAAACCAAAAAGGTTTGCCGGGTCGTTGCTGGACTTTGTGAAACTGCACGGTTACTCCTAGTTCGTCCAAAGCTTGCGGTACCAGGTCGTACTTTCCTCGCGAAACGCCACCGCTAAGCAGCAAAATATCGTGCTTATCGAGAATTTCTTTTAATCCCTGCCATAGGGCGTTATATTCGTCATTTAAATGATAAAGACAAGTTTGCAGATAGTGCCGGCGGTTCAAACTAGCTTGCAGGGCGTAAACATTCGACCGTCGAATTTGATGGGGTTGAACCGGTTGGTCAATGCCTACCAGTTCGTTGCCGGTAGAGACAATACCAATGGACGGTCGTTTGTCTACCTTCACTTGAGCATGACCGACAAAAGCGAGAACGGCTAGTTGTGGCGAAAATAATATCGTACCGTCTGATACGAGTTTCTCTCCAACTTGGCGATCGCTTGCTTGTTGGCGAATATTCTGCATGGGGTCCACAGCAACTTCACCAGCAATCCAAGCAGTATCGCCGTCCATCGTCACATCTTCATATCGCACCACCGCATCGGTTCCCTTCGGTAGAACGCTTCCCGTCATCACCTCCAGACAGGCATCGGCATCGGGCAAAGATTTCTGAGGATCGCCCGCCGCCTGAATACCAGCAATTGGAAAACAACGCCGACCTTGCTGCCATACCGCGCTGTCAATGGCAATACCATCCATAGCAACGGAATTGTACGGCGGCAAATCGCGATCGGCAAACACATCCTCGCGTAAGACCCGACCGTACGCCCGTTCTAAAGGAACTTCCTCAATTGGATACGTAGGTTGGCATTGGGTAACAATGGACTCAGCTTCGGCAACAGAAATCATGATTTCAACGTTTTTCTAAAATGACTTGTACTTGGCTAGCTGCTGCTGGATACTTTGGCAGCACAGTGGGAACAATGAACCCAATGGGAATGACCGGTTTGATAGTATTCTTTTTTCCAGATGGGCAACCGAACCTTCAACTGGTCGATAGCGTACTCGCAAGCTTGGAAGGCACTTTGGCGGTGGGTAGCGCTGACACCGATCCAAACAGCCAACTCGCCAATTTGTAAGTAACCGGTGCGGTGAACGCAGGCAATGGCGCGGATGGGAAATTGTGCGTAGGCTTCGGTGAGAATGTTGTGGGCTTCGTGTTGCGCCAGTTCCGGGTAAGCTTCGTATTCTAGGGCAGTGACGATCTGACCTTCATTGCGATCGCGAACCCATCCTTCAAAACTCACATAACCACCCGCTCCCGAATCCGTGAGTTTGGGGCGATAGTATTGCGGATCGATGGTTGCATCCGTTAGTTCAAAAAACATCAGTATCAACCTCCACCAACAGGGGGAATAAAGGCAACGGTATCGTGGGCTTGCAACCCATCGGACCATTCGGCAAATCGGTCGTTGATGGCGACGCGCAAGCGTTCTTGGGGTAGGGAAAAGCCATACTGGTTTTGCAGTTGGGCGTACAAATCCGCCGGCGTGGCTGCGGTACTTTGCAGGTCTTCCGAAGAAAGACCCCGTACTTCCCGCAGTTGGGCGAAGTATTTGATGGTTAACGGACGGGATTCGGTCATGGAAACTGAGGCGTTGGCACTACAGAAAAGCTTAGCACTTCGATGCTACCAATCAAGAAACCGGTGTTTCCTGCAAAGCTTGGCGGGCATCTGCTAACTCTTCGGGGGTGTTGATATTGGTCAGCCAGCGGGAATCGGGTTGGGATAAAAGGGTGGTTGGGGAATTGTTGAGCATTTGGCGCGGGCATTGGGAACCCAGGGCGAGAAAATGGTGAAAAGCAAACCGGCTTTTGGGTTCGTAAATGGCACACAGGGGTTCTGGAAAGTCGTTGTTGCTGCTGCGAAAGGCGGTGGCGCAGCGTAAGGGATTGCGGTGTTGCCGTAAAAATTCCAGGGTGCTGGTACTGACAAATGGCAGGTCGCAGGCTAAAACCAACCAGGCGGCATCCGGTACGGTATCCTGGGCGGAGAGAATGCCCCCTGTAGGACCAAAATCGAGATAGCGGTCTGGAAGAACCTGGTAGTGGGATACATCTGCGGGCATGGTTTGGTCGGTACGTTTGGAGAGATAGACGGTATCGCAATAGGCAGCTAGTAAATCGGCAGCATATCGCGCCTGGCTGCAGCCGTGAAGGTTGAGGGTGGCTTTATCTTGCCCCATGCGGGTGCTGTATCCGCCGGCAAGGACCAAACCGTGGATGGGGATGGTTGGTTTGCGGGTATTCCAGTAGCGGTCGATGTGAGTGCTGAGGCTGGCGGTGTCTGCGGTATCTTCGGTGAAGGCAATGCAGGTGGTGGAATTGGTGTTTTTGTCTGTATCGGGGGTAACAAAAATGCAGGGGATGTTGTCGGGAATTTCGCAGGTCGCGATCGCGACGCTATCCATATCAATAAGCCAGCGACTGTTGTGGTAGCGATCGCTTTGTTCCTGTCGGTAGAGGTGAAAGCCACTGGCGGTGTATTGCAGTTCGGGGGGCGAGGGCTGAGGGGTTGCAGGTTCGCGCTGGTAGGTGCGATCGACCACCGCCATGCGTTCGCCTAACTGTTGCCATCGATACTGCGCGATCGCTTGCGCGATTTGCCGGCAAGTTTCCGGTTCGCTGCCCACGACGGCTAGTTCAAAAGGATTGTAGTAAAAAGAACGCGGCCAGCGGTAATTAGGTTGTCGGCAGGTTGACATCGCTTTTGCCTCCGTGTTTTTCCAATAATTTGGTTTCCTCGATAACCATGGCGTGGGTAACGGACTTGCACATATCATAAATGGTCAGGGCAGCCATGCTGGCACCGGTCAGCGCTTCCATTTCCACGCCGGTTTTGTGGTGTACTTTGACGGTACAATCAATAACAATGGCCTGGTTTTCGCGATCGACATGAATATCGATGCTGCAATCTTCGATGGGAAGCGGGTGGCAGAAGGGAATGAAGTCGGAAGTTCGCTTGCAAGCCATGGTACCGGCAATAATGGCGGTTTGGAAGACGGGGCCTTTTTTGCTGTGGAGTTCGTTGTCTGCCAGCATGGCCATCACTTCATTGCCAACGACAATGCGGCTGCGGGCTTTGGCGGTGCGTGCGGTGGCTGCTTTGTCACCCACATCAACCATGCGGGGTTGGTTGGCTTCGTCGATATGGCTGGACACGGGGGCGACCTCCCAGAAGTTACGTTATGCTTCCAATTGTACCTATCTGGGCGCTCGTCTCAAGCGGTGGTATCTATGGGACAAAAAAGCGATCGCTT
>CAYZHY010000010.1:0-37393 GCA_964477525.1 uncultured Geitlerinema sp.
ATTGGGAAAGCATTGTCTAGTTGCCTTCTTTTTGCAGTTCGGGAACGTTTTCATTTACATGTAATAACATGCATAATAAAATCGAGGTCAATCCACGAGGGATTGTCTCTACAGCAATGGGATGTTGATAGGGAGAATGCCATTATGGCGATATCTTGTTAACAAAATCCCGATGTTCCTCACTGGCACAACCTTGCTGGATAACAGCAATAACTTTAGCCAAATCCCCAGCCAAAAGAGCTTCCTTATCCAACCACAAGCCGGGAAACACCTGACTGCACAAAATCCCATTGGCATTCGGCGGCAGCGAAACGTAGCGATCGCTTTTTAACACCAACCAATCGATTTCCCCATCGTCAAAGCGCCAAATTAGATATTCCCGTACCCCATGGCGGCGGTAAGCTTCCAACTTCGCATGGGTATCAATGGAAACACTACTGGCAGCCACCTCGACAATGAATTCCGGCGCACCTTCCACATACCCATCGCCGGTTATAATGGATTCTCCCCCCTCTTGCAAACGCAACAAAGCATCCGGTTGGGGTTCGTTGTTCTTGTCAAGCCGAACTGTGGTATTATCCGCAAGTTGAATTCCAGCCGTATTAGCGCGATAGATACCAAGCCACGCCATAATATTGGCATGAGGTTCTCCATGATTGGTAATTCGCACTGGAGACGCCATATACACAATTCCTTCAATCAACTCCGCTTTTTTTAAATTCGGCATGGCTTGATACCGGCGTTCAAATTCCTCCCGCGTTAAGCGATCGCCATTTTCTAAAGGTGGAACCAATTGGTTGGTGTCAAACGTAGAAGTACTCATATACTCTTGAAACGGGCTAGCGACATAGGCTACCAACATTATAGGAAGACAATGGGATCGGTCTTGATTGCTCCCTGTAGCGGTTCATCCTTGCTAAATTTTGAAATCGACGAAAATTTATGTTTGCGAATCCTTATGTAGGTGCTACAATAAGAGACAACGAGCAATCGAGTTCGGTGACAACGTTTGATTTCGGTATTGATAGTGTTTTTTCAGCTTCATATTGACAGACTTTCTCCGAGACTTGGGCTCACTACACTTTCCATGAATCGAGGAGAAATCCACTAATGTCTATTTACGTCGGCAACCTAGACTACTCTGTAACCCAAGAAGACCTCAGCGACGTTTTTGCTGAGTACGGTACTGTACAACGCGTGTACCTTCCCAAAGACCGCGAAACTGGTCGCATGCGCGGTTTTGGTTTTGTTGAGTTGGAAAACCAGCAAGAAGAATCCGCAGCCATTTCCGAATTGGATGGCGCGGAATGGCTGGGTCGCCAACTGAAGGTAAATCCGGCTAGACCTCGTGGCGAGAAGAAAAACTAGTTTGCCAGTTGCAACCAGATAATGGTAAAAGAGGGGTGAAATTGCTTCGCCCTTCCCCCAACCAACAAAAATTTCCACGATAATTGAATCGTAAGTTTCGATACCAAGGCGCTTTTGGATTTGTAGAACGATTGTTCCAGTTCCGAAAGCGCTTTCTTGTATTTTCTGTTTGGCTAGCGCACTTCGCCACGATGGGTATAGGGAGATAGCCAAGGAACCACAACAGCTAATAGTAATGGCGGCAGCATCGATAGCAACAAAATTTGCGCGTAGCTGTCAAAAACATCAAAACCCAAAGCAAATAGGTAGGGACCAAAAGCCGTACTCGCCACAGCTAAAGTGGTAGCGAACCCTTTAATTTCCCCAAGTTGCGATCGCCCAAAATAATGAGCGTACACGCTACCTTGAATAACCCCTTTCATGCCTTGGGTTATACCAGCAATAATACCATAAATCCACATCCAAATCAAGTTACTAACAAAAATAGGCAGCACCAGGGAAACGCAGAGAAAAATCAGCATGATGCTTAGCAAAAATCGGGGTTCCATGCGGTCGATAAAAAACCCAGTAAGGAGATTGGTAACCGCCGTCACCACCCCCAGCGGGGCAAACACCGCCACAGCAACCTGATTCTCCAAGCCACCCATTTGCTGCATAATATCATAATGGTGGAAAATCAATCCCGTTGCCAACGCCGATACAAAAACATCCCCTAGGGTAAATATCCAAAAAGTGAGGCTGCGGCGCGCCTGAGAAGCGGTATAGTTGATTTCTTTCGGTCTATCGGCTTCAGAAATGTTGCTGGTGTGCTTGCTATCGGGTTGCAAGCCGAATAATTCTGGATGTCCGCGAAAAAATAACGCACCCACGGGAAGAATGGTGGCAGCGATAATGCCTCCCAAAATCATATAAGTCTGACGCCAACCAAACGACTCAATTAGATTTTCCAACCAGCCGGGGAACAGGGCAATGCCAACGGCAAATCCAATGCTGGAAAGGCCCACTGCCATCCCCCGACGGCGAATAAACCACAGATTGATAACGTGGAGGCTAACCAGCGTTAACGAACCCTGACCGAGGCTGCGAATGAGGATAAATCCGACGGTGAGTGACAGCAATCCGCCAATAAATCCCATCCCAGCACAAGCGATCGCAAATAGAATAGAAATGAGAATAACTGCCAAACGCGGACCGTAGCGATCGATAAATCTTCCTACAAAAGGCAGGATAAAAGAACCCCCCAGAGTGCCAAACGCATAGGTAAGCGACATTTGGGAACGGGAAATTTCCAAATCGCCGATAATGCGATCGACAAATACCGAAACCCCCACAGTTTGACCGGGTGTGGTCATAATAGTGCCCAGGGTGCCTGCGATTAAGACAATCCACCCATAGTAAATCGGTGCGTTGGCAACAATCCAACTGTGATGTCGGGGTTCGGGTTGAGTTTGATTGGCTTCTGGTTTTTGATCGTTCAAGAGTTTGCAAGTGAAATGGCAACGAAAGCGATCGAAAAGACGAAATTGGATTGTAACATAACGGCTACAGGATGTTAGCGATCGCTGTTTGTATCTTCAACCCCTTCACCCACATCAATCCGTTGTCTTTTTTTGACCCAACCAGTTACTATTGCTAGAAGGAAAACGCCTAACAACGCACCAAAAAGCAACCAACCACTATCTTCTAAAAAGCCAGCACCCACAGCCACAAATGGTGCATTGGAAATAACAACACTCAACACCAAAGCCAGGAGAAAACGGGATACCGGTGTTTGGGTCAAACCAACACCATAACTCACAAAATCGAACAATCCCGTCATTAACAAACCCGTCATCGTAAAGAAATTATCTTCTAGATGTTTTTGGGCAAGAGAATCAACCCGCTGCATGGAGCGATCGCCAATGAATTTTCCCACCCACTTGCGTCCGTAGCGTCGCGATAAAGAAAAACTCAAACTGCAAGACATCAGGTCGGCAATAGAAACAATCAGAAAACCAGGACCAAAACCAAACAATCCCCCACTGAGAACAGCATAAACCGTTCCCGGCAAAGAAGGAATCACCACGCTGGTAAACCGCAATCCAAAAACACCAAGAGGTGCCCAAATTCCTAACTTGCTAACGAATTTTCGCAGGTCTTCGATATTGAAATATTGACTTAAAATGATAGCAAGGGCTATCAAAAAAACAACGACTAGGAAGGTTAATCCTTGGCGTATTCTTAAAGACACGATGTATAAAAAATTCGGTCGCTGTCAACTGTTGCGCGTTTATTTAAAATAGAAAATTAAAACTCTTGTATAACTCTTTTTATGCTAGTAGCTCGATCGCCATTTTGTCAAGATAAAGGAAACGCTGCTGTCAAACAACCACCTAGTTTGTTAGGCTGGATGCTGCTGGAAAAAATGGGGAATTGGAAGCAAGATTCTTAAGAATAGATGGGGAGATAGAGAAATACATGTACATTTTGATTGGCGGTGCCGGGATGATGGGGTTGGAACTAGCAAAATCCCTCCTGCACATGGGTCATACCATCGCTATTATAGATACAGACTCGGTGGCTTGCCAGTATGCCCGGGAAAAAATTGGGGTTATGGCTTTTGAAGGCAGTGCGGTGAATACCACCGTCTTGTTAGAGGCAGGCATCCGCAAAGCCAACGCTATTATCGCCACCTTGCGGGAAGATGCCCTCAACCTGGCGATGGTTACTCTATCCAAACACTACGGCGTACCTCAGATTTTAGTACGAATGAGCGATCGCGATTTTGCCGACCCCTATCAACTCGCCGGGGCAACTCATATCATCAGTACCACCGAACTAGCCATTAGCCGCATCGTCAACGCCATCGAATATCCCCAAGTCGATGCCATGATGCATTTCGAACAGGGGCAGGTAGAAGTTATCAAACTATCCATTCCCCAACATTGCTACGTTGCCGGACGCACGATTGCGGAAATTGCCCGAAACTCTGACTTTCCTACAGGAACTCTCATTATTGGCTATCAAGCCAATCCTTCCCAAGATTTAATTATTCCCAATGGCAATACCATTTTAAAGAGCGGTTCCACAATTTTAGTAGTTACCAAACCCGACTTGGTACGGCAGACAATTGATTTTATGGGATTATGTTAGTCAATCGTTCAATCATCCTGCAGCCACAAAAGCTTTTCGTTCAGTTCTTTAAGATAATTTTGCGCTACTTTTTCAGAAAGCAGACCTTTGCGAACGGCATCGTTAATTGCTACTTTTTCTGCTAGATAGAGACGGCGGCGAAGTTTGTCTAAATAAGCTCTTTCCGCAACATTATCCGGTTGGTTGGCAATCCTTTGGTTGTAAATTTCTCGCAGCTCATTTTCAGAGGAAGCAATGCGCGCTTGATAGTTGGCATATATCTGCTCGTAGATTAATTTGGGCAAACCACCAGCTTCAAAAAGATTTTTCAGTTCTCTTTGAGCTGCCTTGGATGCCAATAGCTTCATTTGTAAGTTTTCAATGTATCGCTGCGTGGGAGATGCTTGCGACAGTTGCAATCGCTTCACCAACCAAGGCAAACTCAATCCCTGGACAATCAAAGAAACCAGTACCGTACTAAATATTAACGCAATCATTTGCGATCGCCCAGGCAACGTTACCGGCAAACTCAAAGCCAATGCCATAGAAAGCGACCCTTTCACATTCCCCAAAATCAGAACGTGTTGCCACCGCCAAGGCAAAGGACGGTCAAAAAAACGCAGCAGCGACAGCAAAGAATAGGTGGAAAAAATCCGTCCGATTTGATACGCCAAAATCGCCAATAAAGTTGTGGGAATCGTTGCCAAAAGAATCCGGGGGTCTACTTCAATCCCCACCAACAAAAAAATAAACGTATTGACACCAAACCCGGCATATTCCCAAAAATTCAGCAGCGTTACTTTAATGGAAGCAGAGGTTTGCCAAAAGCCAAAATTGCCAATAACCAAACCAGCTATAACTACAGCAATGGCACTGGAAACCCCTAAAGATTGACCGAGTTGAAATGTTCCCAAGGAAACAGCAACCGTTAGCAAAATATTGCTCAAATCGTCGTCAATTTGCTGAAACAATCCCACGCAAAGATATCCCAACCCCAAGCCCAGCAGGCCACCTCCCCCAAAGGCAATAACCATTTCCTGTAGGGTTTGACCAATTTGAAAGGAACCTTCTATATGAATGGATGCAATAACGCTCAGCAATACCAAAGCAATGCCGTCGTTAAACAGACTTTCCCCTTCCACAATGGTTGCCAGGCGGGCAGGAATGGTGACGCTGCGGAATGCTACAATAACGGAAACTGTATCGGTAATTGTTAAAATTACACCCACGGCACCAGCCGTAATCCATGCTAAATTGAGGGAAAATTTCAAAAACGTCGCGGTAATAGCAGTGGCAAGAACAACGCCTGGTCCTGCCAACAAGGCGATGGGTTTGATGGTGGTTCGCAGTCGGCTAATATCGGTGTTGATAGCGGCTTCAAAAATTAAAATAGGTAGAAATAAATTTAAAACCACATTCGGATTTAAGCCAACAGCTTCTGGCAAAGATTCTTTGGTAATTGCCAATCCCGCTAAAACCAATCCCACGACGTAGGGAATTTTTAAACGACGGGTAATCAGGGCGACGGCTGTTGCCACCAGCAACAACACAATGGAAGTACTAATGAGCCCTGTGAAATCTCCTGAAGATGCCGAAAGCGTCTGGTTTAATGGCGGCGTGGCTACATTGTTCGCAAGCAGGCAATCGGTCACGTTTAATATATCCGTTACAATCGACAAATCGTTTCCGACAAAACTTTAGCGAATCTGACAGAAAAACGCTTCGATACCATAAAACATTTATTTTGTCAATCCCCCATTTTCGCCGCGCCCAAAATTTTTTCGCTACAGGTGGTGTTTCCAAAACGCGATCGCGCGATCGCTATCCACGCAAAAAAAGGGGTTTTGGCATTTTTAACCCACTGTTTGAGTCAAATGCACAAAAAACCCCAACATACCAGTGTCTAAACCATAAACGATCGTAGCATGTTGGCTAAAAAACTGCAACTTCGTTTCACAATTGAAAATTTATATCAATAAAAAAAGGGAGTTTTGGCCGATTGTATTTAAATCCTAAAATCGTTTCCCTGCATCTATCGTCCTGTTTAATAACACCTCCCCAACCAAATCCATATAAAGAAGGGCAAACGGCAATTGATTCTTTTTCTTTTTCCTGGGAAAGCGAATACAACTTCCTACCTATGGCAGAACGGAACTACATGGCAATGACGCCTGCAATTAATTTCCAAGCGGGAGCTTCTCCTTCCCAGTCTGGAAATGCATAAGGAATGCTCAGACTCATGGTTACCAAACAACGAGTAGGGGGGTCGTAACCGCCATCTAGTTTTTTAACCAATAGGGGGTCAGTAATTTTAATTTTCCGCAGGCAAATACCACCAGACGTTACAATAGTTCCCCGCCAATCCATGTATCCTTTGCTGTTTGCTTTTCCTTCTATGGAAAAACGTTCGGCGAAAATGAGCTGCAAGGTGGTACGTTGGTGAAAAGGAAGGCTTCGCAAATAGGAAGGGTAGACATATTTCCAACGATTGTGGAGAATAGACTCGCCGCGATCGCAATAGGGCAGCACATCCTCAATGTTCGCGCGACCTAAATATTGCCATTGACCCGCCAAAACGGAATAATTTTCGCATTCAAACCCAAAATCATTGCCCGTATCGTCCAAAGGAATGGCTAAAATATCGAGCAATTTCGGTTCTCTGCCTTCCACAAACCGCACCCATTTGGGAACTTTGCCCGTTTCTGGATATAGGGTATCACAAACCGGACGCACCCACTTACCAGTATCCACATCAATTCCTGCGATGCAACGTTCGTGTTTTTTCCAGGAATTCGCCAGACAGATAATTTTTCTCACAGATGGCATATCTCAATATTTCCCCATTTTTCGCGCAAATATTCCGCTACCAAACGGCGATGGCAGCAATCTGGCTTGGCTTCGCTGCAAAGCAAGCAAGCATGGTTGAAAAGATCGGGAGAAAGTTGTTGTTCGATTTGACGATTGGTTAAAAGGTCTAGAAAACTCCGTTCGTATACTTGCCACTCTCCTTTATTTTTTTTGTATTCGTCTAAAATATCTTTAGTGGGAGCGAGTTCTAAGATATGAACGTAGTCGATATGGCCAATGGTTTTGAGAAAATAGGGCAAGTCGGATTTTTTGGTAAATCCGGCCAGCTGGGAAACGTTATTTAAACGGATGTCAATTACTCGCTGTACCCCTGCTGCTTTGAGACTTTCAAAGAATTGCTGGGCGTTTTTTTTGGTAAATCCAATGGTGAATAAGTTAATGGTCTCGGTCATGGGAATTTGGGTCTTTTTCTACGTAGGCAATTTCGTCGCCTTGAAGTCTATAGGCTTGTTCCAGGCATTCTGCTTTGGTTGGGAAAGAATCCTGGGATGGGGCAAACAAGGAAAGCTGAATGGGTTGGCTGCTGCCTTGGAATTCTGTCAATCCGTGCTTTTTCAGCATTCTGTCTTCTAAATGGTTGTGATTTTCTAAGTAACCGTCTTTTAAAATATGGTTAATGTCAATATCGGGTTGGGATTTGCGCAAGTGCTGGCAAACCAAGATGGCACGGTGGCACGTGAGTGGATCTTGTTCGGCACACATGAGGGAAATTCTGGGTTGGTTTTGGTTTACATCCCTGAGAAGGCGTGCAATACCGCTGCGAAATTCTTCGGTTTGGGCAATTTTTTCGTAGACGGCTTTTCCATCTACGTAACATTCTTCGTGGTTGGGTCTCGCTCCCAATTCTTTGCCTAAAAATAGATAGGAAATACCGGCTTGGGTTAAGGCTTTTTCTAAGGCGGCTTTTTTGAAGTGGGGCAGAAACTTGCTGTAGGGATGGGAACGCACGTCGGCGACGACATCAATCTGATGCTGCTGCAGTAAAGATATAAATTTGTCTATGTCGTGGTTGGAATGACCAATGGTAAACAGTTCCATGGCGGCTATCCTTTACCTTTAGCGCCTGGCGCATTTGGGCGAAAAATCTGATGTTGGTTGGGGAAGGTTTTCTAAAAAGTTACTCGTTCCCTATATTGCTGTCAAGGAGGGGGAAGAGGGAGAAGAGCGGGATGAGGGGGATGAGGGGGAAGAGGGAGAAGAGCGGGAAGAGCGGGAAGAGGGGGATGAGGGGGATGAGGGGGATGAGAAAGAGAGCGACAATGAATACGATACCAATGGGATTTCTATGCTTCGTTGTTGTAAACTTTTTCTAATTTTTTGCCCATTTTTCCGACTTCCGAAGAACTGGACTTCGACAGGCTCAGTTTCGGCGAAGCTGAAGTCCGATTCTATGTCTTTCCCATCTTCCCAATCTTCTATAAGAATAGGGAAACGGGTTCTTAAAAACTTTTCCACGAAATTCGGAAAAAAGAATGGGCGGTACTGGACTCGAACCAGTGACATCCTGCTTGTAAGGCAGGCGCTCTACCACTGAGCTAACCGCCCCTATTGACCAACAATATCAAATTGTAACAGACAATCTACTAAAATAGCCAGCAATAGGAGAAAATTTTTTTAGAAATTTTCCTGGAAAACTCTAAATCTCCCATTTGGGCTAAATTTTATGCCTTCTGGCCGCACCCACGATCGCATTACCCTTTGGAGTTTGCCGGTTTTGGCAAGCATCACTTTTGTTCGTACTGGCAGCAGCAGCCTCACCCTGTTGGTGTCGGGGGGATTTCTATTTGGTGGTTTGATGTTTGGACCCGATTTGGATATTCGTTCCCGCCAGTACCAGCGTTGGGGATGGTGGCGTTGGATTTGGATTCCTTACCAGAAAAGTTTGCGCCATCGGGCTTTTTTATCCCACGGACCGATTGTGGGTACGCTCGGTCGTTTGTTGTATTTTGGAGTATGCTTTGTAACTATTGTACTGGTTGCTATTTTTATTTGGGCGATCGCGTGGGAAATTTTCGGTCAAACCGATAGCTGGCGACTGTCTTTCCAACAAGTGCTTACCTCTAGCTTACAAACCATCCAGCGATCGCTGCAACAACATCCCCACCAATGGTTGGCGGTTCTTGTGGGTTTGGAACTCGGTGCCATGAGCCATTCCCTAAGCGATTGGAGTGGTTCGCTGTACAAACGGCTGCAAAAAAAGGGATGGGGCAGCATTTGGCCGGCAAAATCTCCAACGGCGAAAAAAACGCGTCGTCGGTCAAAATCCCCAAAATCCCGCCAACGGATTGCCAGCAAACCCAACTCGCGTAAAAATGGTTAAAGATTGCGCAGATCGTTTATTTCATTGTTATTTTTACCAAATTGGCTATGTCTGGCACCCATTCTACCGACGATTCCCTAGATGCAAATCTTGCTGCCGTGCGGCGACTTGTGGAAATTGTGGCTCAATTGCGCCATCCCGAAACCGGCTGCCCTTGGGATTTGGCACAAACAGCAGAGTCCCTCATTCCCCATGTTATCGAAGAAGCCTACGAAACAGTTGATGCCATTCGTAGTGGCGATCGCGATGCCATGGCGGAAGAGTTAGGGGATTTACTTTTACAAGTGGTATTGCAGGCACAAGTGGCAAAAGACAACCGAGCTTTTAGCTTAACTGAAGTTGCCAATACCATTAGCGACAAACTCGTACGGCGCCATCCCCACGTGTTTGGTGATGTCCAAGTGAATGACGTTCAAGAAGTTCGCCAAAATTGGGAACAAATTAAAGCACAGGAGAAAGGCGAAACCAACGCCGATAACCAAAAACTCAGCAAAAAACTGAGCCGCTACGCACGCACGTTACCGCCTTTAAGGGGCAGCATGAAAATATCCCAGAAAGCCGCTACTACTGGTTTTGAATGGGATGATGCGAATGGCATTTGGGAGAAATTTCAAGAAGAACTGCAAGAGTTTCAACAGGCTTTGGCGCAAGAAAGCAGCCACCGCCAGCAAGAGGAGTTGGGGGATTTGTTGTTTGCGATTGTGAATTTAGCGCGTTGGTATGGGTTGGATCCCAGCGAAGCCTTGCAGGAGACCAACCATCGATTTGTGCGGCGTTTTGCGCAAGTGGAATCTTTGGCAGATAAGCCGATGGATTCCTATTCGATAGAAGAATTAGAGGCTTTTTGGCAACAAGCGAAAAAATATTTGAAGTCGCAACAGTAAGGATGTTGGTACGTTTTGAAATTTCCGTTCAATTTGTGGCAATTTTTCGCCAATATGGGACAGCAGCCAGGTATTCGGGCGCCCCTCGCAATTGCTTTTGGTGCGATCGCGGGAGCTTTGACCCGCTACTATTTTAGTATGTGGCTGGCCAAACACTTGGGTTCGGAGTTTCCCTATTCTACTTTGGTGGTGAATGTGACTGGCTGTTTGGTGATGGGTTTTTTTGCTACGCTGACTTTGGAAAAGTTGGTGACGGTTTCCACGGAGTTGCGTTTGCTGGTGGCGGTGGGATTTTTGGGGTCTTATACTACGTTTTCTACCTATAGTTTGGATTCTTTGTATTTGCTGCGCGATCGCCATCCCTATGTAGCCCTTTTATATTTATTGGGAAGTGCCGCTGTCGGTATTTTTAGTGCCTATATTGGTTCGCTATTGGCTCGTTTTTGGCAATAAATCCCACATTCCGCAGCTCGATATCTATATCTATTCTCAATAGATTTTGCTTTGAAATTCCCCCGATGGACAAGTGAAATTTTTTTTGCGAGGGGGGATTGATTTTGGAGGATTTTTGACATATAATCTAGATAATGGAGATAGTGTCTTTAATTTGAAAATTTCGTCTATTCCCATTATCTAAAAGTGTCTACTAACAAACTACCATATTTGGGGAAATTGTGGGAAAAAAATTTTGCTTTTTTCTTCCGTTTCCCACAGACCAAGCCGGAATCTTTCCACAAGGGAAAACTCGATCGAATATCGGTGAGTCTATTTGACCTGCGAATTTCGGGCCGATCGTTTTTTTGAGCGGGGAGTCAAAGAAAAACGACTGCGTTTCTTTTATCTTTTATTTGATTTGTAAATAAATGGGGGCAGGATAGCGATATCAAAAAAAATGTCAATGTTCCCATTTCGTTTAAAAATATCCCTGCCCCGCGAAGTCATTTAAAACTCATCTTCGTAAGACGAATTCGACGATTCTGCCATAGCTGCTTCGTTTTCCCGCTTGGAACCCAATAAATCCAACTGGTCGACCCGAACCACCGGTTTGGAACGTTGGGCACCTGTATTGCGGTCTTGCCAGTGGTCAAACTTCAAACGACCTTGAATTCCCAAAAGCTTTCCTTTGCGTACGTAATTGGCAGCTATTTCTGCTGTGCGACCCCAAATTTCCAGATCGAACCAATCTGGCTGGTCGCTATTGCGTTGGCGACGATTTACCGCCAGTGGCAGATTGCAGACCACACTACCCGACTCAAAGTATTTGACCTCTGGGTCGCGACCGGCACGACCCACAAGCGTCACGCTATTTAAACTCATAACTGAAATTTATACCAATCAATTTTTTCTTTTTGATTCTAGCCACAGCAACGGCAGCTAAACAAAATCCCAAAAATGGATTGAGACATCTTACCAAAGGGATTTTAGCAGTTTTTCCCGGAAAGCGATCGCCCAACCCAGAGCCGTCAAAACCACGAACAGCCACCAAAAAGCTACCAACAAAATTTAGCTATTGACTGGACTGGATGCAAAAAACGTAATAAAATCCATCTCGGTTAGGTTTTGATTTTAATTCTATCCATATTGGTATTTGTTAGGGAGCCTAAATCGCGTGGCTTTTTTCAATCGCTTTTCCCTGTCCCGAGACATCGGAATCGACCTAGGGACGGCCAATACCCTAGTATACGTATCTGGTAAAGGCATCGTTCTCCAAGAACCTTCTGTGGTTGCGATCGACCAAGACAGAAGGGGAGTTCCCCTAGCAGTGGGAGCCGATGCCAAAAAAATGTTAGGCAGAACGCCGGGGAATGTCGTTGCCTTGCGTCCCTTGCGGGATGGTGTCATTGCAGATTTTGACATCGCCGAACTGATGTTAAAGCATTTTATCACCCGCGTTAACGAAGGCAAAAAAATTCTAGCCTTACCCCGGATTGTGATTGGCATTCCTAGCGGTGTAACCGGCGTAGAAAAACGAGCGGTCATGGATGCCGCCTTCCGAGCTGGTGCTAGGGAAGTTTGCGTCATCGACGAACCAGTAGCCGCAGCTATTGGTGCGGGATTGCCTGTGGCAGAACCCACGGGAAATATGATTATTGATATTGGTGGCGGCACCACCGAAGTAGCCGTTCTCAGCTTGCAGGGAACGGTTTTAAGCGAGTCGGTGCGAGTTGCTGGTGACGAAATCAGTGAAGCCATCATCCAGTACATGAAAAAAGTACATAATTTGGTCATTGGCGAACGCACCGCAGAAGAACTCAAAATTGAAGTAGGTTCTGCCTATCCCACCGACTACGATGACGAAGGAAGTATGGACGTGCGGGGATTGCATCTGCTATCGGGATTGCCCAGAACCGTATCCGTCAAAGCACCAGAAATCCGCGAAAGCATGTCGGAACCGCTATCGGTTATTGTGGAAGCAGTCAAACGTACGTTAGAAAGAACGCCGCCAGAGCTGGCTGCTGATATCATCGATCGCGGGATTATGCTTGCCGGTGGCGGAGCTTTGCTCAAAGGATTGGATACGTTAATTAGCCACGAAACCGGAATTGTTACCCATGTAGCAGCAGATCCGTTAAGCTGTGTGGTATTGGGAACCGGTCGCGTGCTAGAAAATTCCAAGCAATTAGAGCGGGTGTTCAGTGCCAGTTCCCGAAGTATGTAGTAGCTGATGCTGGTAGGTAGCGAAGATTTCATTAACTCGCTGCCTGGTAGTGAGGCGTTTGCTGTTATTGCCCGTACCAACCGTTTCATGTTTGCTTTTATTCGCTGGTGGGAACGCCATTGGTTAGCGATCGCTTTAGCGGTTGCTGCTTTGGGAGCTACTTGGGTTAGCCGCCAAACCCAATCCTCTTTGATTTTCGATTTATATGCCTGGCTCAGCCGTCCTTTTCAAGCAGATACGACGACAGCAGAGCAAAAACGTACCAACGCTCGTATTGAAGAATTACAAGCCCGCATTGTGGAGCTGCAAAGCCAAAATCAAAAACTCAAAAAATATCTAGACTATACCCAGAAAAACCAGATCGAACGAGAAAAGCTAGTTCCCATTGTGGGACGCAGTGCGGATAGTTGGTGGCAGCAACTTGTTTTGGGTCGCGGTAGGCAGAACGGGATTGAACCCGGTTACGTGGTTGTCGGTCCGGGTGGGTTGGTCGGAAGGGTGACCCAAGTAACCGATCGCACTTCTCGGGTTCTGCTGTTAAGCGACCCAGAATCGAAGGTTGGCGTAAAAATTAGTCGCAGCGGCTACGCGGGTTTGATTCGCGGTCAGGGTTCCCAGCAGGTGGTCATGGAATTTTTTGACCAAATGCCAGATGTGAAAGTTGGCGATGTGGTCACCACATCCACGTATTCCGAACTGTATCCGCCGGGTTTACCAGTGGGAACGATCAAATCCTTCAGTCCCAATAAAAGTCCCGCTCCAGAAGCAGTGGTGGAACTATCGGTTCCCCTAGACCATCTGGAGTGGGTGTTCGTTTCTCCCCACGAAACTGTGGTAGAACCATCCCAGCAGTTCTCTACCAACCAACAGGAGACAGTACCGGGAGAACAAACGCCTTGAACGACAAGCACTTTTTCCCACCTTGGATTCGCCAACTCCAAAATTGGGTAATAACCGTTAGTTCGGCCTTGATTTGTTCGATGCTGCTGCTAACGCGATTTCCTGGCATGGAATTGTTGGGAATTGGTCCCAATTGGATGGCCATCTGGGTAGTGGCTTGGAGTATGAATCGAAAAGCCTATCAGGGAATTTTAGCAGGCTTGGCCGCCGGGTTTTTGCTCGATGGCATGAGTCGCGACGAACCCACCCATGCCATTAGTTTGGCGTTGGTAGGATTTCTCACGGCGAGTTTGCGGAAATCCCGCTACATCCAGGAGGATTTTATTTCGGTGGCGTCGATCGTGTTTGGCATGGTTTTGGTGGCGGAAACGGTGATGGCAGTACAGTTTTTGTTTGTCGGCGATCGCGATTTCGCCCTGATTTGGCAAAATTATCAAGTAATCTCCCTTGCCTCGGCCATTCTCAGCAGTTTGTGGGCACCGGTCATTTACGTCCCCTTAAAACTACTTTGGCAGCGCACCAAATCTGAATAAAAATATACCATAGAAGGGGGAACGACCTGGTTGGCAACGATCGCCATACGTAGAAACCATGTCAGATCTCGATCGCACAGCCCAACTGCGGGCTTTGATGCAAAAAGTTGAAATCCATAGTTTCCGGGAACTCAGTCGCCAAAGTGGCGTTTCGGAAAAACAACTGCGGAAATTGCGGTACGGAGACGTTGACCAAGTACGGTTGCAAGTTTGGCGGCAACTTGCCCAGCAACTGCAAGTTTCTCTCACAGAATTGTTTCAGGCTCTCGACGTTCCTGTAGAACCCGCTAGCAGCCAACCCACACAAGCCGAGTTGGAAAAGCTACAACAAGAATATCAATACCTGCAACAACAAATGCAGCAGCAGGAAACCCACATCCAACAGCAAATGCAACAGGCGGCTTTGGATATTTTAGAACCTTGGATGCGAAACTGGCCCCTGGCAGCCTATCGGGTGCAACAAGATCCCAATTTTGAAGCTACCAAACTCCTGAAACTGGTGCAGCCTGTAGAAAAACTTTTGCAGTCTTGGGGAGTAGAAGCGATCGCATCTGTGGGAGCAGAAGTTACCTACGACCCCACCGAACATCAGTTGGTTCAAGGTAACTTGGAAGCCGGTCAGCCAGCGATTGTCAAACGGGTGGGATACCGCCACGGCAACCGGCTGCTCTATCGTGCGGAAGTCGTTCCTGCCAGCTAGTTTCGTTTGGGTGCTTGCAAAGGATCCAACCACAACAAAATTTCATCTCGCAAGCGATAAAAATCCTTATAGAAATTCTGTTTGACCCACTGTCCAAGGGCATCCAAGGGGGAAAATTCCTGAGTAACCGGCCATTGCAGGTTTTGCCCCAATGGCGTTAAGTGATTGCCTGGTAGGAGTTGAGCGGTAAACAGATCGGGTGCTTTTTCCTGCAAAACCGGCTTCAAACGCATACTTTCGTCAATATCGTCGTTGCGAAACTTCACTACAAAATTGCGTTTGATTTGATACTTATCCTTTACCAACGCCAAAGTGGCTTCTGGAGAAGGAGTAAATTCAAAATCAAACTCTATAAAAGATTCTACAAACGGCGAGATTTGGTCTAACAAAACATCGAGGTTGGGAATGGATTTTTTGGCAGAGTAGTTATTGTACGCTAGGAAAATATTGCCATCTCGCTTGACAGAAAACATGCTGCCCAGCATCAACTGCATTTTACATCCCAGACTGTGCCCGATGCCGTAAATCGGTAAATAACGCCGACGCAACACCCCAGTTCTTTTCAGCTCTTCCATAGCCAGTTCGAATTTTTGGTGAATTTCTTGGGCTATCTCTTTGTGGTCGTATGAGATGAGAAAAGACGTGGCAATTACCAAATAGCCAGCCTTTGCCAGTTCTTCCAGCAGAAATTTATAGGTTTCGTTGGGAGCAGCGGCAATAAACGCACCCCCTAAAAAATGTACGATACCTTTGGGTTGAGGTGGTATCAAAACCCAGTTTCCCCGCAGTTCTTTCCATTCCATAGCTGCTTCTCGTGGTTGAACCGTTTGCTTTCCTCTTTGTATTTTAGATGGATTTGACGAAATAGTGGGAGGAACGACATTTGATTGGGTTAGAAGCTTTCGATAGGTACGGATATAGCTATGAGTGAAGGTCGAGAATCAACCTCTTTGTGGCTGGGGAAGTATTTTACGTTGGAAGCGTTTTGTACTTGTACGCAAACCTATCAAAAATATAAAGAAGCCATTGACCCCTATCCTCAAAATTGGGAGGAAACCATACCGGCGTTGGTTCGGTTGCACCAACATATTATCGATCCCATCGTCGATTGCTTTGGTCAAGACAACTTTCAGCTTACTTATGGGTTTTGTTCTAGGGATTTAAAACGATATCTGGAACGCCGCGACCCGAATACGGGGAAGAAAAATGGTCGCATTGCCCCGCGTATCGACCAACATATGGCTCGCGAACGCAATCGTAAGAGTAATTATTTCTGCGATCGCCCGGGGGCAGCTTGCGATTTTCTCATTCAAAATACTAGTAGCGATGGCGTTGTCGAATGGATTCTGACAGAGCAACTGCCTTTTGATGCTCTGTATTACTACGGAAGCGATCGCCCGATTCACATTAGCTACGGCGATCGGCACAAACGGGATATTTGGACCTTCTCCGCAACCCACCAACCCACCCGCCAAGGCATAGCCCGCTGGGTTGAGTTGGCACGGAAAATTCCCTAACAGCGTCGGTAGCTATTCTCGATCGTCGCTGTTGTTGCCATCGGCAGCAAACTTACTTTCCAACTCCCGATAGTAGGGAACGTCGATCAGGTTTTCAAATTCTTGAAAATCTAAGGGATTTTCCCAACCCACTGTGGTTCCGTTCTCTTTTAAATACTGGAAACAGCTTTTCATGGCTTGCGTGGCAGCAAACAAACCGGCGAGGGGATACACAACAATGTCAAATCCCATATCTTGCAACTGTTGGCTGGATAAAACCGGGGTTTTGCCGCCTTCGATAGCATTAACAAATAAGGGAACGTCGGGAAAAGCCGCTGCGATCGCTTGCAATTCTTCAACAGATTGGGGAGCTTCTACAAACAACACGTCGGCACCAGCTTCGTAATAAGCTTCGCTGCGTCGGATAGCTTCTTGCAAGCCGGCGGAAGCTCGGGCATCGGTACGAGCGATTATAACTAAGTTACCATCGCCACGAGCGTGAACGGCAGCTTGAATTTTTTCCACATGTTCTTCCATGGAAATTACTTGTTTGCCTTGGAAATGACCGCATTTTTTCGGCCATTGCTGGTCTTCCAAAATAATGCCCGCTACACCAGAACGGATGGCATCTCGTACCGTACGAATAACATTGACAGGATTGCCGTAACCAGTATCCAGGTCGGCAACCAAAGGAATGGTAACGGTACTGGCAATGCGATCGACGCTGTATAATGTCTCTGTGGCGGTCAGCAACCCTACATCCGGCATGCCCAATGTAGAAGCAGAAATGCCAAATCCGCTAGTAAATACCACCTCAAAGCCCAGTTGTTCTACCAGTTTGGCACCGAGACAGTCGTAAACGCCAGGCAAAACAATAATTTCCGGGCGTTCTAAGAGGGTTCGCAGTTGTCGTGCTAAATCCATAACCAAAATTTTCCATTTTTACCACCAAGCTGTACCTGCATCCTATCACTCGTCGGGGATCGTAAATTTCTTGAAAATATTTAATTTTTTTTTATAAAAGTAGGGGGATCGCCCAAGCGTGGGCAACCAAGGCCATGGCTCCATCGGGGAATAGCAGCGAGTGCATGATAGCGATCGCCCGCCATGCTAGGAACCAACGCCCCCATGGGGAGAAAGCTGCATAAATCCCATAAATCTGCTATCTTGCCTTATAGTTGGCAGCGCCGCACGTTCGCAAATTTTGCTCTATTTTGACAGCTAGGTTCTGGTTTCTAGTTTTGCATTTAGTTTTGGTAGCGGGATACTAAACTGCTGCTGAATTCCTAGAAAAGGTCCGCCTACAATTGTTGTCGTGGGAGAGTGTCCCCCCAAACCATCCATTGCTTGTCATTGTCACTTAGGAATACTTATATGACTTCTACCTATAACGCCACATCAACCAAGTTAGAACCATCGGCACTCGATGCGATTGACCATAAGCTATCTCCAGATGCCTCTGCAGAGACTTTACCTACATCTGAAAGCTCTCAAGGGCAAGATAGCATTGCTACGACAGTAGAAGATTTGCCCAGCCACCACCATCCCTTACCAAAAGCAACTGGGGTCTACGTTACCATTCACGGACATTTTTACCAACCGCCCCGGGAAAACCCCTATTTGGAAGCCATCGAACGCCAACCCAGTGCGGAACCTTTTCACGACTGGAACGAACGCATCCTGTACGAATGTTACCGTTCCAATGCTTTTGCTCGTATCCTCAACGAAGAGGGGCAAGCGATCGATATTGTCAATAATTTTGAATATCTGAGCTTTAACATTGGTCCCACCTTGATGAGCTGGCTGCAAGAACAAGATGGGGAAACCTACCAGCGAAT
The DNA here is from genome assembly GCA_964477525.1 of uncultured Geitlerinema sp. GTDB lineage: Bacteria > Cyanobacteriota > Cyanobacteriia > Cyanobacteriales > PCC-9228 > PCC-9228. The sequence continues at coordinate 18,678 of CAYZHY010000010.1, forward strand.
TCTGGAAGGCGATCGCCGCAGTGCCGAACGTTTGAACGGTCACGGTAACGCGATCGCCCAAGCCTACAACCACATCATCATGCCGCTAGCGACTCAAAGGGATAAATACACCCAAGTACGTTGGGGCAAAGCTGATTTTCGCCAGCGATTTGGGCGCGATCCGGAAGGCATGTGGCTGGCAGAGACCGCTGTTGACCAAGCAACCCTGGAAGTTTTGTACGACGAAGGCATTCGGTTTACCATTTTGGCTCCTTCCCAGGCACAGCGTTGCCGAATGCTGCCCACACCGGCAGAACCAGATCCCGATTGGCACGAAGTTGGCGGCGGTCAAATCGACCCCACTCGACCTTATCGCTGCTATTTAGACCCACCGACCCAAGACGATGCTGCCAGGCGCTACATCGATATCTTTTTCTACGACGGTCCGATCTCGCGGGATACTGGTTTCAACGATATTCTCAAAAGCTCCCACAACCTCGCCAGTCGCATTGGATCTGCCATTCAAGGCGATCGCCGGCCGGCCCAAATGATTTCCGTAGCCACCGATGGGGAAACCTTCGGACATCACAAAAAAGGCGGCGAAAAATGCATTGCCTATGCCTTTACCCACGAATTTACCAAACAGGGTTGGGAAATTACGAACTACGCCCACTATCTAAGTCTGTTCCCGCCCACTTGGGAAGTGGAATTGAAACCCGTAACCGCTTGGAGTTGTTTCCACGGCGTCGATCGCTGGCAAGACGACTGTGGCTGCGGCGGCGGTGGTGACTGGCAGCAAAAATGGCGTCGTCCTTTGCGAGATACCTTGAATTGGCTGCGCGATCGCACCCAACAAGTTTATGTAGAAGCGGGATGTCGCTATTTCAAAGACCTCGATCGCGCCCGCGATGAATATATTCAAGTCATTCTCGATCGCCGTCCGGAAACCATCGAAAGCTTTTTCCAACAGTATCAATCCCACCCTTTATCCCCTTCGGAACAAGTGGATGCCTTGCGGTTGCTGGAAATGCAGCGGCATACCTTGCTCATGTTTACCAGTTGCGGCTGGTTTTTCGACGAAATTTCCCGTCCGGAAGGGGTGCAAATTCTCCGCTATGCCATGCGCGCGATCGAACTAGCCGGAGAAGTAACGGGAATTCAGCTAGAACCGGAGTTTGTCCGCAAGCTGGAAGCTGCTCCCAGTAACGTGGAAGAGTTTGGCAACGGGGCTGTCGTCTATCAGAAGTTAGTAACTCCTTCTAAGATTGAATTGGAACAAGTGGCAGCTCACTATGCCATGAGTTCCTTATTCTATAATTATGCGGAAGAAGATCGCCTGTATTGCTACAAGGTTCGCCGACTGGACTATCAAAGGCAGCGGATGGGATCGTTGAACTTGGCTGTGGGTCAGTTGCAGTTGGTTTCCCACGTGACGGCGGAAAGTTCCCATTTGGTTTTTGCGGTTTTGCATTTGGGCGGATGGGATTTTCACTGCTGCATCAAACCGTTTGCCAGCCGTCTTTCCTACAGCCAGCTCAAAAGCCATTTGTTCCGGGTGATGCAACAAGCCAGTACTGCTCAGGTGATTTTGGCGATGAACGGGTATTTTGATGGCTATTTCTTTGGCTTGCAGGATATTTTCGCCCAACAACGCCATCGGATTATGGAATGGTTGAACCAAGAAACCCTGTCGCGTTTGGATCGGCTGTACGCTCAGGTATATCGCGACAATTTTGGCGTTTTGGTGGCATTTCACCGGGATGGGTTGCCAGTCCCTAAAGAACTGCAAGTAGCGGCGGAAATTGCCTTGAGCAACCGTGCTGTGGAAGCAGCTACCCAACTAACCACGGTCCGGGAACAAGGAGAGGACGAACGTACGTTTTTGGCAGAGTTGGAAGCCATTGCCCAAGAGGCTCAAAATTTACACTGCCAGTTGGAGATTCCCCAGGTAAAACAAACGTTGGAGGCGATGGTCCAACAGTTGCTGTGCCAGGCCATTAGGTTTGACGACCTGGAAAATGGACAACAGGAAGCCGAAAAAGCGATCGCCCAAATCGATCGAATCCAACAGCTCATCGATCTTGGGGATAGCTTGCAGTTGCATCTAGATTTATCGCGATCGCAGGAAATTTATTTTGCTTGGTTGCACAACAATTTCTTGGCCTCGCCTGTTGTGGGGGAACAACAGCAATCCGTTTCCTCCCATGCAGAAGCGATCGCAGCCTACTGTCCGCTAACCTGCGATATGTCGCCAGTGTCCTCGAACCACCTCCCCACCAACAATTCCCAAATTTCGGCAATACTGGCAGATAAACTATTGTATTTAGGGGAAAAGCTGGCTGTAGATGTTCGTACATTTCGCTAGAAGCAAGGTATCTTGATAATGAACCTGGTTTCTGCACCAGGAACGAACGTTCGATATAGATGAATTGTATCGATTGCTTATGTCATTGAATTCTTGGGCTGAAAGAGATTCTGCTTACTGCGAACTCAAGCCCCTCAACTCCGTACTTGCTAGCGAATGGGAAACGGAAAACACCGACGAAGTTCCTTATCGAGGATATCGCGGTCGCCGACGCAAAGCTGCCGTAGTCCTCACTTTTGTCTGGGGAGGAACCGTGGTTTTGCACTTCCTCCCTTGGAGCCCCTGGTTTATCTTAGCCATTACTGCCATGCTCGGCGTACAAGCGGTGCGTTTGTTTGTAGTTTCCAAAGTTTCTTCAGAAACAGATTCATCGGAATCGGATACATCCACAGCATCCGAGCAAGATTTTCCTTATATTTCTATTCTGATTCCTGCCAAAAATGAAGCCTCCGTAATTGAAAGATTGCTGGAGTCCCTGTGCCATTTAGACTATCCTCAAGACCAATACGAAATTTGGGCCATTGACGATAGCAGTACCGATGGCACGGCAGCGGTTATCGAGCGGTTGGCACAAACCTACAAACAAGTACGCTTGTTTCGCCGTTCTCCGGGAGCAGGCGGTGGTAAGTCGGGGGCCCTCAATCAAGTATTGCCTTTGACCAAAGGCGATATTGTTGCCGTTTTTGATGCCGATGCTCGGGTCACGCCGGAAGTCTTGCAACGGGTTGTGCCTGCTTTCAATCGCCCGGAAGTAGGTGCTATCCAGCTGCGCAAAGTCATTTCCAACGCCCATGTCAACTTTTGGACTCGCGGACAAGCTACGGAAATGGTTTTTGATGCCTATTTCCAACAATTGCGCGCTGCCACGGGTGGGGTTGGCGAGTTGCGGGGCAACGGCCAGTTTATCCGTCGCAGTGCCCTAGAACGTTGTGGCGGGTTTAACGAAGCCACCATCACCGACGACCTCGACCTGACGTTTCGCTTGCATCTCGATGGTTGGGATATTGAATGCCTCATGTTTACCACGGTGGCGGAAGAAGGTGTCACCAATTTTGTTTCCCTGTGGCACCAGCGCAATCGCTGGGCTGAAGGAGGATACCAACGCTATTTAGATTACTGGCGACCCATGTGCAACGGTCGCTTGCATGTTCAAAAAATCTTTGATGCGTTCCTCTTTTGCTGGTTGCAGTACTTACTGCCCATGGCTTCTGTGCCCGATTTGCTGATGTCAGTTACCTTGGGAAGATTCCCCCTATACGCGCCCATCACTGGTTTAACGGTCAGCATGACGGTTTTGAGTATGTATTTAGGGCTGCGGAAAACCCAAAGCCGTCAAAATTGCTTGAGCGATTCCCAACCAGAACCGGCTTTTTTCTCCTTTGGCAAGGCTTTGCAGGGAACGCTATACATGCTGCACTGGTTGCTGATTATGGCCAGTACCACGGTTCGTCTGGCAGTACGCCCCAAACGTTTGAGATGGGTCAAAACGGATCGCTCGAGTACTGTGGCAGGGTAGTTGGTTTTCCAATGCGTTAATCGCTTATATCTTCCGGCATTCGATCGGATGGTAGTTCTGGTTCTTGAGAACGATCTACAACGACGCCATTAAAGAAATCAGCTAGACGTTCCGCTGCGATCGCAACTTCTTCTGTTCCCCCATCACTATTCTCAGTAGCAGGGTTCGACGTGGCAACTGTGTCCGATGGCAAATCTTGTTGTTGATGGTTCCCCACCTCTGACTTGCTCGTTTGGGCAGGTGTCGGGGAACTTTTTGCCATCTGTGGGGATGGCGTGCTGGCAGCGTTGCTGGTTTGGCTAGGGGCAGGCTGAGTTTGCTGCTGGGATGCTGTTGCCGGTGGCGGCGACCCCTTCGTTGCTTGGTTGCTGGCTGGCGAACTGGAACTGCCAGCAGAACTTGGCGATTGGCTGGTGCTTTTCTGGCCAGTTTCCCGCTGTTGCTGGGAAATTACCTCTAGCGAAATCTGAATTTTGTGACCTTGAATTTGGGAAAACGCACTTTCCAACTCCGAAAGTTTCCGCTGGGCAACTTTTAACAATCCCTTGGAGTTAACCCCCACCACCGCCGTTTTTTCTTTTGGCGAAAACGACAGCAAACGGCATTGTTGGCGCAACAACTCTCGCGTTGCTCGTTTGCTCAGACCATCGAGAATTTGCTGCCACAAGCTATGTAAATCGATATTCTCTGTCTCGGTTTCTGTTTCTGGTTCGGCTGCCGTCTCTTGAGGCGTTTCCTTGGTTTGGGATTCGGCAGCAGCGGTTTTTTCCGGCGATGGCTCTGGTTGGGCTGCTGGCGGCTGTACTGGTTGCGATGGTTGCTGGTTCGATGTTGCTGCTGGCACCGAATTCGCACCATCGTGCTGAACCTCACTTTTGGCTCCATTGTTTGTTTTCGTTTCCGTTGTCGCTGCTGGTTTGGAACCGTTTTTGGTTTCGTTTTGAGGAGTAGCCGCTTGGGTTGCCACTGGCGTTGGCTGCGCTGGTGTTGTTGCCACTGGCATCGAGGGCGGTTCGCTACTAGCGGCTGGCAACAATTGCAACAGCGTCACTTCCAACCACAAACGCGGTTGGGTAGTATTTTTTAGCTGCGTTTCCGCTTTTTGTAGGTGATTTTGGCAGCTCAAAAGCTTGGCCACATCTAGCTTCTGAGCCAACTCGCACAATTGTTTCCAGGTACCATCGGTATAAGGCACCAAATCCCGACTTTCTGGAGAGGTTTTGGCTACCAGCAAATCCCGATAAAAAGCCGTGAGATTCTGTAGAATCGTTAAAGGTTCCCTGCCCAAATCCATCAAACGGCGACAGCATTCTAAAATGGTTTGGGTTTGCTGGGAAACAATGGCCCGAATCAAATCCAGCAAATCCCTCTCCGGAACCGCACCCACCAAATCCCAAACCCGGTCGGTGTCGATTTCCCCAGCCAGCAAACTGAGTTGGTCTAGCAAACTTTGTGCATCCCGCAATCCCCCTTGGGAAAATTGACCCACCAAACGAATGGCCTCGTTGGAGATTTGGATTTGTTCTTGTTGGGCAATGTGGCTCAAATGCTGCACCATATTTTCCAGGGGAATCCGGCGAAAATCGAACCGGTGGCAGCGGGAGATAATGGTGGGCAATACTCGTTCTGGATTGGTGGTTGCCAGTACAAATACTACGTGAGCGGGTGGTTCTTCTAAGGTTTTTAAAAGGGCGTTGAAAGCTGGTACGCTGAGCATGTGGCAGTTGTGTACCAGCAAGCCATTGGCTACAAAGTTATGATTGTCTTCTACTTCCAGATCGTAAACGGAGGCGGGTGCTTGTTTTTCTAGCGATCGCACGGTGACGAATTGGGTAGCAATTGCGTCGGTATCGGTGGTTTTTGGCGCTACAATTTGCATGCCAACTTGGATATCTTGGGCTGCGATCCAGCCATTTTTGGTTCCAATTGGGTGCTTGCCGGTACATCGCAGGGAAAAATCGTTGGTTTGAATGGATAAAATTTCTTTGACGCCCCGTTCCAACCAGCGCAAAACTTTTTTGTATTCCCATTTTTGTGTGTTTTCGTTGTAACTTAAAACTTCTTGGTTTTTTAAATCGGAATTTTGGATGGGAATGTCTCCGTGGCGGGTACGTACCAAGATATCTCCGGGGAGGCATTCGTCGATAATATAGACTTTGTAACGGCACTGAACTGGCGTTAGTTGCGCTCTTTCGATGAGTTCCCGAACGTTGTCCACGCCGGTATTGCTGGCTGCGTCTACTTCCACAATATCCAAAGCCGACCCATTGGCAATGGCCCGACAAACCTCACAAGTACCGCAGGGTTGGTGGGTGGGTTCTGGACTTTGTTGGCAGTTGAGGGATTTGGCTAAAATTCTGGCACTGGAGGTTTTTCCCGTTCCCCGCGGTCCGGAAAACAAATAAGCCGGTGCAATCCGATTTTGGCGGATGGCATTGGTCAAGGTCTGTGCGATCGCTTCCTGACCGACCAAATCCCCGAAACTTTGGGGTCGGTATTTGTGGTGAAGAGGTTCGTAGGCCATTTGTCGTTCCTCGTCGGTGGTTCTTGGTCAGGGAAAAAACAAATATCCCACAGAAAGTGCCGGAGATAGCATGTATAGCTTTCTCCGACAGCTTGCGGTGATAGCAGCAAAGTTCCCAAAACGGAACTACCTTGGCAGTTATTTGTTCGGACCAGACATGAGAAAAGTTCTCGTTAGTAGCGTTGCTCGCTGGGGTTGCTAGATGCTTCCTCAGATTCGGAAACTGGTGGTTGTTCGCTGGTCGGTATTCCTTCCGTACGACTGCCGTCTAAATGCAATGTAATCTTACGATCTTGAAGCTGTTGTTGCCACCACCGTTCAAAAGCTTGGTCTTGGAGTTGCTGTTTTAACTCGCCAGTGAGAGAAGCAGCGATCGTATCTTCAATCCGAAATATTTGATAGTTGTTTTCGTATTCTACGGGTCCTAAAATTTCGCCAATGTCCCGTTCTTTGACCACTTCTTGAATGGTTTGGGGCAACTGCCCTACGGGAACAGGACCTAGCAAACCGTAGCGATTGCGGTCTCTGGCAATGGAGTGTTCTTTGACCAGAGAAACAAAACTGTCTGGATTTTCTTGTAGTTGTTGCTTGAGCTGTTCGGCAAAATCCTTCTCGGAAACCACAATCCGAGAAATCACCACTTGGTCGAACAGAGGCTTGTTTTTTTCAAAAATTTCTTCCACTTGGGAGGCGGTGACCTCCTGTTTGAGTCGGGCAATTTTGAGACTTTCTGCCACCTGTTGCCGAAATCGTTCGTAACTAGTGCGTTGCTTTTGCAGCCACTGTTCGAACCGTTGCGGATCGACAAGTTGGTTTTTCAAACGGAAGTTAATAATGGCTTGCTCTACTTGCTGGGTATCCAGTTGTAGGTCTTCCCGTTCTTGTAGGGTCTGCGACACCACATACTGGCGCAAAATTTTCTGGATTACCTGCGGCAATTCCCCAGTGGTATTGAGATACTGTAGTGCCTGACGCACGGAGATATTTTGGTTGTCAATGGAAATTAGAGTTTGGGAGTCCATGTTCGTAGGAAGTTGGTATACAAACGACTGTAGGCAGCGGCACCGTTATTTTGCCCTACAATTGCGCAGGTTGACCAGTTTCTTGGTACAAAATTTCAACCAATTTTTACCAAGCTGGAAAACCCAGCCACTAGCACGATTTTACCATTGCCATCAATGAGCTGCGATCGCCTGCATGGCTGGGAAAGCAGGCAATACAGGGAACCCAAAGCTTGTAAATTTTCGTGAAAAATTTGGTGGCCGTATCGATCGCGGTTGCTTTCTGGGTCATAGTACAGTTTGAGCGATTTTACCGGAAGTTTGCGACCCGTTTTTCGGAAAATCTACGGTCTCTGATGCACCGTTAAAATTCAATCTCAGCGAAGGTTCCGTTGTTTTTAATTTTTCTACTACAGCCGCCGGCGAACTCAAAACGTTCCCCAACCATATGCTACCGGTGGCCAAAGACCGACGCCCCAAGAACCTATGGAATACCAACACCCGGCAATGTTTTTTTTGGAAATTTTCTGCAATCCCAATATTTAGGGCAATCTGTTTGCTGCTAAAGTATTGACTCCCCGGCGCGACTCGCGCATTCGTTTGAGTTCGGAAGCGGAACTGACCCGGGTTCTGGAAGATGTCAATGTTTACCTAGAAAACCACAGCTAGTATCGCAAACACGATTTCCCCTATGACCGCCGCCGGCTTCAATAGCTACAATAAATTCAGTGGGAATTCCCATCGCTAGCTTCTACGAGGGCCAAATTCCGATTCCCACGAGCCAACATTCAGTTGCTGGCTATTCTCTCGTAGGAACACGGCAATGCGGTGTTGCTTTGGTTGCTGTTTACGGAATTGTTCATGAGTACTGACAATTTATTTACATTCGTTCAACAGGGATTTCGCGTTACTCTGGGAGCGACGACTTCTTTTGTGGAAAGCCTGCAAGATTCTCAAAAATGGGATGAAAACGTGCGCAAACTCCAAACTGATTGGGACGGGTTGACCCAGGAATGGGAGAAAAAAGGCGAAGAAACAGAAACCGAAGCTCGCAATTTTGTAGACTCGGTTCTCAATCAACCCTCAGATTCTCAAAATGGTTCCACGACGGAAACTTCTACTAGTTCGAGTTTGACCAGCACGACCACCAAAACCGAAGGCGATAACCTGCAAGGGGAATTGCAGGAACTGACGGCTGAAATTGCAGCTTTGCGATCGGAACTAGAAAAAAGTCGTAGCGAAGGTGAATCAGAGTAAGAACGAACATCTTTTGTAGGTCGCGATCGCGCCATGAATTCTTAGGCTATTCGTGGAATCGATGGTGAAATCCTAGATTTTGCTAAGGTCGAGCGATCGCCTGCCAATAGAGGAACCATAAAACAAACCACCGGAGAAGGCATCAACCTTACCGGTGGTTTTATATGTTTTGGGAATTGGAGGTTGTTTTAGAGTATCTTTGCTTTTTCTCGGTTGAAATTAGTCGTTTTCCCACTCTTCATGTCCTAGCAAATCGGCAATGCGATCGCGCAGCAAGTACTCGCATTCTTCCAGTTCGCATTCTATACAAGCCCATTCCCTGGGAGGGATGAACTTACAGAGAGTATAGATCGGTTGCTGGCGGCTAATTTTCCCTTGATAGACAAGGCTGCGAGCTTCTTCCTTAATGGCATCAATGGAATAATGTACGTTGTTGTAAGTTTGGGTAGGAACGGTGGTAGTCGTCATAAAATCTGCTGCCTTAAAAACGCCCTGCGGTCAATATTCGCGATGGTTGTATCGAGCTCCAACAAATAGCCTGTTTCGCAAGCCAGGCTTTCTGTATTTTTTATAGAGCTTTTGTAGCTATATATACTGAACTACTCCTATTGTTACCTTAAAAAAAGGCTCGTGACATTAAGATTGTATTAATTTCGATTTCGTTTTGATAATTTGGCCTCAACGATGGAAACGGCGAAGCTTGGCTTGGCTTTTTCGGCGAAATATCCGTAAAAACCATCGATAAAGGCTTAAGACCCCGCACAGCAAAACAATTTCTCCATTAACAAAGCTTGTGCTGGCTGCATCTGCCCAAATGCAAACATTCCCACCGTCTGTTCGGGCAGCATTTCAAACCAGCGATCGCGCAGGTAGGGGCTACCGTAGATAACCAAAGCTTGCAGTTGGTGGTTGCAGAGCAATTGTAGCAACCAATCATTGACTGCCGGCGAAATTCCTGCCACTCCCCGAAAAGGATTGCCACGGGCAAACAACTGCACCAACACCGGTCCCGGCAGCTCCAAACTTGCCATACTGGGTGTAAAGCGATCGCACAGTTGTAATTGGTAGCCCTGTTGTTGTGGAACGGCGATCGCAGGGGCATGCCCCCTCAAAACCTCTGCCTCCAGTAGGTTGTCTACCACAATGACATTCCACGGGGTCTGATTGCTCGCCGCCGGGGTCAACGGTAGGTTGTTTCCCTTCTGGCTGGTAGACGCTTCCACCAACGAGCGAGCTGTAGGATGGAACGTTGCCGGCAAATGGGGGATGGGTTCGGCGCTGTGGTGGAGCTGTGGTTGGGGAACCGTACGGGCCATTTTGCTCTTGGCTTGCCAAATCCGTTCGGTCGAGGCGCGAATCCGTTGTCTGGAAATCCTCCCTGTCTCCACCGCCTCAACCACTGCCTCAATCGTGGCTTGGGGATCGCTCGGCATCAGCAAAATATCCGCTCCAGCTTCCACCGCCATTACCGCTGCGGTGGCTGATGTATAGGTATTGGCGATCGCTCCCATGACCAAAGCATCGGTGACGATCAAACCAGAAAAGCCCATTTGCTGGCGGAGTTGCCCCGTGAGAATCGCCGAGGAGAGCGTAGCGGGATGGCGGTCGTCGAAAGCTGGCACCAATAAGTGAGCCCCCATCACCGCATCTACCCCAGCCGCGATCGCGCTTTCAAAGGGGACCCGTTCCACTTGTTGCCAGCGTTTTTGGCTGTGGGGAATTGTGGGCAAGCTGAAATGGGAATCCACACTGGTATCTCCATGACCGGGAAAATGTTTGGCAGCATTTAAAACCGGATGTTCTTGGCTGCCGCGAATAAATTCTTTCGTGAGTTCGCCGACCACTTCTGGGGTATCGCCAAAAGCACGTACGTTAATCACCGGATTTTGGGGATTGTTATTGACATCCACCACCGGTGCTAAAATCCAGTTGATGCCCACAGCTAGCGCCTCGCGAGCTGCAATCTCGCCCATTTCCCAAGCATAGCGACGAGCTGCTGAAAAATCCTGATGGGCAACTTCTGCGATCGCCATGGGAGGGGGAAACCAAGTAGCTCCTGCAAACCGCTGCCCCACCCCTTCTTCTACATCTGCCGCTACGAATAGGGGAATTTGACTCCAAGACTGCAATTGCTGCGATCGCATCCGAATTTCCGCCGCCGTACCGCCCAAAAGAATGACACCACCAATCCCCCATTCCGCAATCCATTCGCGAAGGGTTGACTGCGGTGGTTCCCAAGCGGGATATTCAATTTGAACGTCAAACAGGTGGCCCGAGGCGCGTACAACCACCATCTGAGCCACCTGTTGTGCCAACGATAAAGAATCGATCGCTGGTAGAGAGGATGGAGAGGAATAGCCCATTATCTCTATTTTACTTATTCCCCGCTTTCCGAGCTAGGTTGTTCGGTGTCTGTTTCCTGGGATACTGACTCCTTTTCCTGACGCTCTTTTTGGAGACGATTGATAAGAGAAAGCACTTGCGTCCCGCGTTCGATGGAACGGTCTTCGATAAATCGAACTTCGGGCGTACGGCGCAAACGAACGCGATGGCCTAACTCGCTACGTACAAATCCGGTAGCAGCTTTTAACCCCTCCATGGTTTCTTCACGAGCTGCATCGGTGCCGTAGATACTAACAAAGATTTTGGCGTGTTGTAGGTCTTTGGAGACATCCACAGCCGTAATGCTCACCATTCCTGCTCCCACGCGATCGTCTTTGATGTCGTTGAGCAGCATTTGGCTGATTTCTTGTTTGATAAGCGAAGCTACACGAGCAACGCGACGATTGGTAGCCATGGTTATAAAAGATACGAACGCGAACGAATGAAAAAATGCTTGTCAAACAGGCGGCTGAGCTTCGTGCAAGCCCAGCATAGCAGCTAGAGTAAAGTAGAGAAAGACCATACTCGATACAAGAAACCCGACCAGCGCTACCGCACTCACTGGATTTCTCAACAGTGGTTTTAACCAACCAAAAAAGGCAAAAAAGATTCCTAAAACGATGGTAATAAAGTAGCGCGGGTAGCGAGAAACGTTAGCCCAAAAATCATTCATGGTTCCAAACCAAGGGTAATCGTGCAGGAGCTTTGAGAGATTTGAGTCCTTTCTTAACTGTTAACATTTTTGAGGGAGGAAAACAACCTAATTTTCTGAATGTTTGGCTGTGGCTTTGGTTGAGGTAGCGGTAATTTTTTGCAATTCGACCAAATCGAAGGTTTTGGCGGCCGGTTCTAGATTGACCCAAAGCAGGTATTCTACGTTTCCCGCCGGTCCGGTGATGGGAGAAGGGATAACGCCCTGACTGTTCCATCCTAGCGCATTGGCAGCGGCCATAACTTGGGCGATCGCTTCGGCCTGGTCGCGATGGTGACGTACTACGCCTTTTTTACCTACGCTGGAGCGACCCACTTCAAACTGCGGTTTCACCAACAAAATCACATCTCGTGGGGGTTGCAACAGTTCCCACAACGCCGGCAATACCTTAGTCAGCGAAATAAACGATACGTCGACAACCCCCAAATCGGGAATTTCCGCGCCAGGTTCGTACAATTGTTCGGCAGCGAGATGTCGCAGGTTGGTCCGTTCTCGTAACACCAGCCTGGGGTCGTTGCGCAATTTCCACGCTACCTGACCGTAGCCAACATCAATGCCATATACTTTTCGCGCCCCATTTTGGAAAAGACAATCGGTGAACCCGCCAGTGGAAATACCGCCATCCAAGCATACGCGATTGGCAACCACGATGGGAAATGTTTCTAAAGCAGCAGCTAGTTTTTCTCCCCCTCTCGAAACATAGGGTGCGCGCGGTTTGAGATGAATTTCAGCCGCCACAGGAACTTCCGTTCCGGGTTTATCAATGATTTCCTGCGACACCATTACTTCGCCAGCTCGAATGTAACGCTGCGCTTGCTGTCGCGACGTACACAAATTGCGCTCTACCAGGAGAACATCCAATCGTTTTTTATCCTTCGCCATGCCATTTCCATCCCAACGGTCGGGATTGAGAAGCGTTTCAGCCCCCATTTTATGTTAGATCGTTCTGTTTGGCTGCAATACCCAATGGTTGTCTATGAAAAATCGAACAACTTGGGGATAGTTTCTTTTTTAGAAAACCGATTTGCCAGCTTTACGCTCGAAATTCAAGCTGTTTTCTTACATGGCTTTTTATATGGGTAGCAAAACTATGTTGGTAGGGACCAATTGACTGGTATCGCAAAATACGTTTTCAGGAAAAATAGCATGGTGTTGTTTCTATCGCCTGCCTTTTATTTGCTAAAATAATTTTACTTGTCATATTATTTCCAAGACAAACGAAAAGTAGATTTTAGTTTGATAATGCTTTCCAAAAACAAAAATAGCAATTTTTTGGAAGTTAACGGAAATGGTATTTAGCTAAAATAAAAAGCAAAAAAAAAGACATTATTTTGTATTCGTCGTTGGAGATCGAGTATGTATTTTCGACGTAAAAGGCAAATTTTTCAAATATTAGAAGCCAATCACCCCCAGGCAGCTAGCCGTTGGTTTGATATGTTTCTAATGGGGTTAATTTTTTTGAATATATTCTTTGTTATTATTGGAACTGTAGACAGCATTGCCCGTCAATACGATTTCCTCCTAAAAGGTTTTGAAATATTTTCAGTAATCTTTTTTACAGCCGAATATATTTTACGGGTTTGGAGTTGTACTCTTTACCATCAATATGCCCATCCCATTTGGGGAAGAATTCGATATATTTTGACGCCGCTAGCTATTATTGATTTGCTGGCGATCGCGCCTTTCTACCTACCACTTTTGTTCCCAGATTTGCGATTTTTGCGTGCCATTCGCCTGTTTCGGCTGTTTCGATTGCTAAAAATGGGTCGCTACTCCCAAACCCTCAAAGGATTGGTGCGGGTTCTCAAAGCCAAACGGGAAGATCTGGTGATTAGCTTTTTTACCATTTTCATTTTGCTAGTTTTTTCGTCAAGTTTAATTTATTTTATAGAACACGAAGTCCAACCGGAAGCCTTTCCCAATATTCCCGCTTCCATGTGGTGGGGGGTGGTGACGCTAACCACCGTTGGCTATGGCGATGTTTATCCGATTACTCCTATTGGTAAGGTATTGGGAGCAGCTTTAGCGATTTTAGGTATTGGCATTTTTGCTTTACCAGCTGGTATTTTGGCTTCGGGATTTGCTGAAGAACTGGAAAAAAGACAGAAACGCCGTTCTCGTTCCCAACAAGTCGTAACTGAAAAAATTTGCCCCCATTGCGGACAAAGATTAGATGTACCACCCAAAAACACCCAACATGGAGAGTGAAGAAAATCCTTCAAACAGCACAGCCAACAGTTGGCATGGCAAGTTACAGCTAACCTACGTTTGCCACCAGCAAACCACGCAAATTCAATACGATCGCGTACAAGCCCCTTTAAAAATCCAACGCCCTTTTTACCCCGAAGGTCCAGAGGTTTGCCATACAATGGCGTTACATACGGCTGGTGGTATAGTGGGTGGCGATCGCTTATCTCAAGATATTCTTCTCCAACCACAAGCGCAGGTTTTATTCACAACTGCAGCTGCTAGCAAAGCGTACCGCAGCCAAGGTGCGATCGCTCGCCAACAGGTACGTTTGCAGGTCCAATCGGGTGCCCATTTAGAGTGGTTTCCCCAAGAAACCATTGCCTTTAGCGGTGCCCACTACCATCAGGATATACGGGTAGAACTGGAACCGGAAGCCACGTGGCTGGCATGGGATATTACCCGTTTCGGTCGTTCTGCCAGGGGAGAACGGTTCGAACGGGGCAGTTGGCGATCGCATATGGAAGTTTGGCAGGGGCAACATCCCCTCTGGATCGACCGACAGTGTTTAATTGGCGGTAGCCCCATGTTAGACAGTCTCAGCGGTTTGGCTGGTCAATCCGTCATCGCCACGTTGGTCTGGTTGGGGCAACCCGTATGTTCGGATTTGGTTGCCAAAAGTCGCAATTTATATTCATCTCATGAGGGAGAAATCGGCGTTACCCGTTTGCCTGTGGGTATGTTGTGTCGCTATCGAGGCCATGCCACCGTAGAAGCCAAACGTTGGTTTGTGGCGGTATGGGATTTGCTGCGTCAAACTTTTCGCCAGCGCCCGGCTTGTTCTCCCAGGGGGTGGATGTAGGGGAGGAGTGGGAAGAGGGGGAGGAGTGGGATGAGGGGGAGGAGTGGGAGGAAGATTGTCGTCTTATAGCATAAATTTTATATAAAATAAGTTACAATTTGTTAAGGAAACAAAAGATTCAACGATAACTGCTATGGCAACTGCACTCATTACAGGGGCTTCCGGTGGTATTGGTGCCACCTTTGCTAGGGAACTGGCAAAACGCAAATACAATTTATTTTTGGTTGCCCGTTCTCAGGAAAAATTACAAAAGCTAGCGCAACAACTTCAAGACCAACATAAAATTCAAACGGATATTTTGGTTCAGGATTTATCCGTTCCTGGGGCTGCTGCCAATGTATTTCAAGCTACTAGCGATCGCGGTTTTTCCGTAGATATTTTAATCAATAACGCTGGATTTGGGGATTATGGGGGGTTTAGCGATCGCTCGTTAGAACGGCAAACCCAAATGGTTCAACTCAACGTAATGGCGTTGATGGAACTTACCCATTTTTACCTTCCCCACATGCGCCAACAGCGTTCCGGTAGCATTATCAACTTATCTTCCATCGCTGGCTTTCAACCCATTCCTTACATGTCGGTTTACGCTGCTACCAAATCCTTCGTTTTAAGCTTCAGCGAATCCTTATGGGCAGAAAACCGAGACTACGGTGTTTACGTACAAGCCCTATGCCCGGGTCCCACACAAACGAATTTCTTCCGCAGGGCGGAGTTTCCTGGGGCGGAAGGTGGCCAAACCAACATGGATAATGGCGCTTCTCCAGAAGATATCGTTCGAGAATCGTTCAAAGCCATGGCAAAAAGCCAACCTACTGTGGTCGCGGGAGGTTTCAACAATCACCTCATTACCACATTGCCACGCTTTTTCCCTCGGGAAACTGTTGTGGGATTGGTGGAAAAACAATTTCGCAAGATGGCAGAAGGCTAGCTGTTTTAGGTAGCAACCACGCCACCTGCTGCTTTCAAGCGGGCTTTTGCTTTTCGGATGGTAGCGCGGGCGCGATATCGTTCGCTGCTGTTGCTGGCATGTTCCAATTGGTTTTGGGCTGTTTCTAAATCCGCTTGGGCTGCTGTTCGATCGACTTGTTCGCCCAATTGCGACCCGTGAGACAGCAGCAAAATCTCATCATTTTCAATTTGGGCAAATCCACCCATCACACAAATGGAAATTTGGCGAGAATCGCTGCGAACGATCGTGACACCGACATCGATGGAAGTGGTCATGGAAACGTGACCGGGAAGGATACCCATTTCGCCGCTGGGGATGGGTATGGTCACTGAGTCGGCAGAACCTTCCCAAGTAATGCCATCGGGGGCAATAACACGAACGCTTAAAGACATACAAAATTCTGTAATGAAAACAACAATTTCCGAAAAAAAGTTAAAAATTTTAAGCTCTGGATAGCCAGACGAATTGTTGTGTCAATATTCAACTCTATCCTATAGCGAAATTTCTGAAAAAGGAACCGGTAAAAATTTGAAACTTGGTATGGATTTCCGAAATATGGGATAGGGATAGGAAAATGTTATGGTTTGATTTTTTTGACAGGAAAGTCTATTGAAATTGGCGATGCGAATCTAGTTTAACTAGGATTGGCGATCGCGCCCATAAATAAAATGGTACCGGAACGATTGTCGCGAATGGCCAGGAAAAAGGGTCGGTTTACTTCCATATCAAAGGTATCTACGGCTACGCTGGTGGTACCTACCCGAACGGAAGTAGCCCCGGCAGCTTCGGTTCCCTCTTCGTTGACTTCTAGAAAGGTTTTGTGTTGGATGCGATCGAGAAATACTTGAGGTTCGCGATCGCGTATGGCCGTAAAGTTGGCGTTGGCTGGATCGAAGGCTACTTCCATGCCCATGTTGGCTAAGATTTCAGTTAGAGAAATTTCGTATTCTACCTGCAGTTTGGGAAGCGCAATCGAACCCGACAATAGACGAAATTTTTGCATCCAATTTTGCCAGTTTTCGGGAGTTATTTGTTGGTAAAAATCGGATAAAGAAATATTGGATTTGGGCAGGAAAACATACAAACTTAAATTTTGTGGTTTTCCTGGTTTTCCGTAGGGCAAGCTAATAGCTTGAAATAGGTCGTTTTCGTAGTAGGGAAAACTTTCGTTTTGCGATATAAAAGGATGGGAAATGGTTTCGCCGTTGGATAGGTAAAAATCTCGATTTTGCGTGTTTTCTGGGTCAAACGGATATGCCCACAAGCCTTTAAAATAAATGGCGTTAGCCAGGAAAGCGACGGTATTGGCAGGGAGTTCGCTGGTAATTTGTTCGATCTTGCCGTTGGTATTTTCTGCCACCCAATTGTTAATCGTTGCGATCGCTTGGGGGGTAGCAAAATTTAATTCGTCCACCTCGGCTTGATAAATATTGCGAACGATTTTTACAAAAGAAGGATTGACCGCTGGTGTAGAAGAATTGGTGGATGCCACCCACAAAGCATTGGCCATATCTAGTTGAATTTCAGGGCTAGGATCGCTGAGAAATTCCGCCAAAGCCGCCATGGCTTCCCGTCTGGTTTCGGTGGGTAAATTCTGTACCGCGAGGGTTTGCGCGATCGCTTGTTTGGTTTGACCTTTTGCCCCTTCTAGGGTCATTTGCAAAGCTGTGGTGATGCTAGTGGGAGAAATAAAAATATTTTCCTGGGGCGAGGTAGTGCGAATTTGGGACAATAATTGCCAGCCAAAGCGATGGTTGGCATCCACCAGTTGGGGATCGATGGCTGGTGCCTCGTTGGTTGCTTCGGGAGAAGGCGATGGGGAAGGCGTCATTGGCGTTGTTTGTACGGGAGAAGAATTTTCCGAACTGTTCGTCGAAAGCCATTTGGGAAATTGCCCCACCGCAGCAATGCCAAGAAATACCGCCAAACCAATCCCCAGCGCGATCGCCATCGATCTCCATTTATGGGAAATCTTTCTCAATAGACGTTGCATAGTACGTGCGCATAGCAGTGAATAGAGAATTGTCGAGAAACAATTAGGTAGCAGTTGCTTCAGTGGTTTCCTGGTAAACCGGCGTACTCGGGGAAACCGTTGTTTGGTCGGGAACCAACGTTACCACAGTTACTTCTGGCGGACAGCGAAAACGACCGGGGCGATAGCTGCCCAATCCGCGATTGACATACAGCCAATTTTGGTTGACCTGATGCAATCCTTCCGACCACTCCCAGCGATCGACCACTTTGTAACAATCGCTCATGCCGGGAATCCAAGGTCGTAGTGGTTTGGGCGCGATCTTGCGTAACGGGTTCAACCAAGCAAACAAAGGACCAACTTTGGGCAAAACAATTTGACCGCCGTGGGTATGACCGGACAGTTGCAAATCGACCCGCCATTTTTTTAGGATAGCGGCCGTATCGGGATTGTGGGAAAGGACCACGCGCGCAGTGGTGTCTGGAATTTGGTCAAATACAGGATTGGGTTTAAACTCTCCCGACCAGAAATCCGCCAATCCCACCAAAGCCAAATCCGGTCCCAACGGATAAACCACTTGATTCCACAAAACTTGGATGCCTACCTTAACCAAAGCGTCGGTAATTTCCGTGCGGGAATGGGGATAGTAAATATCGTGATTGCCTAAAATCGCATAGGTACCCCATCGCGTTTGTAAATTTTCGAGATGTCTGGCTAGTTGGTGAATGGGATCGGGATCGGTGGTAACGTAGTCCCCGGTCAGAACTGCAATATCGGGTTCGGAGGCATTGCAAGCCTCAATAGCCTCAATCAAAAGAGCATCATCCAAACAGCGACCGTCGTAGTGCAAATCCGATAGCTGTACGAAAGTAGTACCTGCTACCGATGCCGGCAAATCGGCGATCGCGATTTCTAAGGAATCCACTTTTAATGGTTCGGAAAGGAATCTAGGCATAATGAAAGATCGAAACCGGTCAACAAGAGTTGGAATTGAGAGACAATGTCAGGCT
>CAYZHY010000010.1:37493-51879 GCA_964477525.1 uncultured Geitlerinema sp.
AATGAAAGATCGAAACCGGTCAACAAGAGTTGGAATTGAGAGACAATGTCAGGCTTGAAGATAGCAATAGCTACCGATCGCTAAGATAGAAAAAAAATTAGATACGGTTGTGGAATCGCTGCAGCCAGACAGAATTTCAGACCTACTCCATGGGTCTTCAGCACGACGATCCATGACGAATGTACGAGATAGCACTACAATTCTATCTAAACCCTAGTCGTAGCAATTTTCACCTTGGCATTGTACAACGCCCCAGCCGAAACCTTAGAACTTTTGGAATGGTCGCGTCTGTGCCAGCATTTGGCCACCTTCGCAGCGACCAAACTAGGCGCGATCGCGGCGCGCCAGTTACAAATTCCCCAAACCAAAGAACAATCGCAGCATCTTTTGGCACAAACCAAAGAAGCCAGCGACATCGAACGCCTGTTGCCCAACGGACTCCAGATGGATGGCATTACCGATGTGGGAGATGCCATCGAACGGGTCCAATGGCAAGGAATTTTATCGGCAGAAGAACTCTATGCCATCGCCAATACCCTAGCTGGTGCGCGGAATTTGCGGCGGACCATTGACGCGATCGGTGCTTCAGACGGTACGGGAGTAGGAACCGAAAACGACCGACCCGTGGTTTTGCAGCAGGTGGTTTCCCAACTGCGGACCTATCCGGAAATCGAACAAAAAATTCGCCACTGCATCGAGGAAGGGGGTCAAGTTGCCGATCGCGCCAGTTCCCGTTTGGGCGGCCTTCGCCAAAAACAGCGACAGTTGCGGCAAGAAATCGAACAAAAATTGCGGCGCATCATGCAGCGCCAAGCTTCCGCCGTTCAGGAACAATATATTACCCAACGCGGCGATCGCTACGTCCTGCCGGTGAAAGCGACCCACAAAGAAGCCATTTCTGGCATCGTTCACGATACCTCGACCACGGGGGCAACGCTTTATGTAGAACCCCATGCTGTTGTGGATACCAACAACCAGGTGCGAGAAGTCGCCAAACAAGAAGAAGCGGAAATTGAAAAGATTCTCAGCCAGTTAAGCGATCGCATTCGAGAAATCGCGGAAGATGTCGAACGGTTGTTGGCGATTGTCACTGAAGTAGATCTGGCTTATGCCAAGGCGCGTTACAGTATTTGGTTGGAAGCCAATCCCCCGCAATTCGCCGATCGCGAAGCCGAAACGCAGGTAAAATTGCGCAAGCTACGCCATCCCTTGTTGGTTTGGCAGCAATACCACGAACAGGGTCCGGCAGTAGTTCCGGTGGACGTACAGGTGCGATCGCCGGTTTGTAGCGTGGTGATTACCGGACCCAATACCGGCGGCAAAACCGTCACCCTCAAAAGTATGGGATTGGCAGCGTTGATGGCGAAATGCGGTTTGTTTGTTCCCGCCCGAGACCCGGCTGTCGTGCCTTGGTTCGACTTGGTTTTGGCAGATATCGGCGACGAACAATCTTTGGAACAAAGCTTGTCGACATTTTCCGGTCACGTCCGCCGCATTGCCGAAATTTTCGATACCATGACCCAGGATTCGCTCGTTTTGCTGGATGAAGTGGGTGCTGGTACCGACCCGACCGAAGGCAGCGCCCTGGCAACAGCGTTGTTGAAGCATCTGGCCAATACCGTTCATTTGAGCATTGCGACGACCCACTTTGGGGAACTCAAAACCCTGAAATACCAAGACGAACGCTTTGAAAATGCTTCGGTGGAATTTGACGAGGAAACCCTCTCGCCTACCTTCCGTCTCCTTTGGGGCATTCCCGGGCGCAGCATGGCACTGACTATTGCCCGTCGTTTGGGATTGCAGGGATCGGTGGTAGACGAAGCGAAAAATTTGGTGGGCGCTGGTACGGCTTCCGAAAACATGAACCAGGTGTTAGAAGAAATGGAAAAACAGCGCGCCGAACAGGAGACCAAAGCCGCCGAAGCTGCTGAAATGGTTCGCCGCGCCGAAAATTTGCACGAAGAAGTCAGCCGCAAAGCCCAAGACCTGCGGGAACGGGAGTCCGCCTTGCGGCAAGACGCTGAAGCTGCGATCGCGCAAACCGTGGCCGATGCCAAGGAAGAAATTGCCAAGGTGATTCGCGAGTTGCAGCAAGGATCTGCCAAAACCAAAGGGCAACAAGCCCAAAAGGCAACGGAAGCGATCGATCGCATCGCTGCCAAACACCTTTCCAGCAAACCGGCGAAAAAACCAGCAGGATTTCAGCCGAAACCGGGGATGAAAGTCCGCATTCCCACTGGACAAACCTGCGAAATTATGAAGGTCGAACCGGAAGAAGAGCAAGTTACGGTACGTTTTGGCATGATGAAACTAACGGTATCGATGGACGAAATCGAATCGTTGGAAGGAGAAAAAGTCGCCAAACCGGAACCATCCCCCAGCAAATCCATCTCTTCTCGCGCGGGTTCTGGTAAAACCGAAACCAAATCTGCCAGTTCCCAACCCCACGTACGTACCGAATCCAATACCCTAGATTTGCGAGGTCGTCGGGTGGAAGAAGCGACCATCGAAATAGACCGAGAACTAGCCAAACGTAGCGGTGGCGCGTTGTGGATTATTCACGGCAAAGGCACTGGCAAACTTCGCGCTGGCGTTCGCGACTTTTTGAAACAGCATTCCCAAATTGAAAGCTACGAACATGCTTCCGATTCGGAAGGCGGCATTGGCGTAACCATCGCCTATCTAAAATGATCGAGATGGATGGGTGTGGCAGTAACCCCAAGACGCTATGCTGGTGACAACTTCGATCGTTCGACTTATACATTTCCACTGGCCATTCCGGCAATCGTTTATCCCTTTTGGATACCATGCAGCCTCAAGCCACTTCTGAAAAAAGCCATTCTCCCGAGGAGAAGGTTCGCAATCGCTTAAATTCTAAAAAGACAGTCAAAACCGAAGCGATTTTAGATGCTAGCAACGACCAAAAGCTGCCCCTGCCCAAAAAATCGCATAGGTCCTTAACCTGGGATAACATGAAGGCGCAGCTCGATTTGTTGCTGCTAGCCTTAGAATCCCTAACTAGCATTCGTTCCGAGGAAATTCTAGAAGCAGCCACAGCGCTAAACTTAGATGAATTGCTAGCCAACCGGGTGGTTTTGTGGCGGTTGCGCCAGTCTAGCCCCTTACGTCAGGGCAAGGGAGGGCGCAAAAAACTGGATGTCGAGGAAGCCCGGTCGTTGGTGTTAATTGTTTGCCATTTAGCGAAAAATCATACCGATGCCATTCGCCAAGCCGTGACCCTGTTGCAACAAGCAGCCACAGAACAAAAACCGCCCCACCAATACCAAATTTTGGGAGATTATCTCGACGCTTTTACCAACAGCTACCAAGAACGCATGCAAGATAATGATGGTGTCTCCGAAACCGGTCCTCCGGGCCATTACACGGGGGATTCTCTGGAACAGTTAGGTCTAAAATTATTAGTAGATTTATTATTTTACAGCACCCCAAACGGGCACCGTCGCCTCTGGTTAAATTTGCTCGATCGCTCTTTGGGAGAATAAGCATGGGCGCATAGAAAAATTTATAAACTTCTATCTCCCCCCTGTTCCCCTGTTCCCCCTCTTCCCCTGTTCCCTATTTTCGTTTGGCTAAAAATGAGCAACCATCCCTGGCGCAGTTACAATTCACCTACTTGTACCCTAGAACTTTTCCATAAAATTCCTCAATGGCCCATGGGGAATATAGACCGGTCAAATCGGCATTTTCGATTGCGATTGCTGGCAGAAGATGCAGCGAGTACGAATAACACTGCCGAAACAAGCGAATCCGAGGCAGAAAACATTTGGGAGATTAATGGTAATTTCCAGCAATTAGAAGCCTTGCGCCAAGCTACCAATACCTACCTGCAAGGTTTGCTCAAAACGACTCCCCAATCGTACAATGCCACTCTTTTGGCTGGGGTAACCACCACTACAACTTCCCAAGAAACCACTGCTACGACCACCGACCAATCCCAAACCCCTTCACCAACAACCACATCCAGTTCTACCCCGACCACCGTTCAACCCTCGCCTGCTGGCGACAATATTTATTTAGAATCTCAAACTGGTTTGCGCCACCTACTACACTTGGGAACGTTGGCAACAGAAACTACTGGAGAAAGTATTTCCCTCAGTACCCTGCAACTGTTCGATTTGGCGGCAGCTTGCGATCGCTATGCCAGCGACAAACAGCAACGCGCCCAAATTCCTATCCATCCTACCAATCTCAAAGCTGTCCCGCAGTGGGCCAAAATGGCGGCCTTGTTGGTGGTAACGGCAGGGGCAACAGTAGCGGTCATGGAAACTTTGGAACGTCGGTCTCAACCTTCTGGTGAGGTGGC
The DNA here is from genome assembly GCA_964477525.1 of uncultured Geitlerinema sp. Lineage (GTDB taxonomy): Bacteria > Cyanobacteriota > Cyanobacteriia > Cyanobacteriales > PCC-9228 > PCC-9228. Next base: position 41,818 of record CAYZHY010000010.1, read on the forward strand.
ATCAACGCCAGAGAAAACAGCAGTTTCACCCAATCCTACGGAACCATCGCCTATACCAAGTTTTCCTTCCAACATCGAGGAAGTGCCTTTACCGCCAGACCAAGAACTACCTTCGAGGCAACAACAATCCTCGCCAGAAGCAACTTCTTCCCCTTCCCCTTCTCCCGCCACCAACAACACCTCTGAAACAGACGATAGTTCAACACCGCCGCCACCACCACCGGAAGCAAGGTCTACCCTACCGCCGCCAAGAACCGGTAACGACCAATCGCCATCGAGAGATGTTCCCACAACGTCTATTTCGTCGTTACCCAACAATACGACCAATCGCCGTTCCCAACCGAGACCAACGCCGAATGCCAATCGTTCGCCGATGTCAACGCCTACTCCCTCGGCAACTTCGGGAAACACCCTTCAGGAGGAACCGGAAAACCAGCAAAATGAGGTTACGACCAACGGCGATAGTTCTCAAACAGCGTTAGCGCCATCGACCGATGCCTCTGGAGAAGGAACGACCAACGAACAAACTTCGGCCAAAACGGCTAATCTAGCGCAAGTTCGCGAGGCGCAAGAATACTTCCAATCGCAATGGCAAGGCAATTCGGATTTAGAAGAAAGGTTGCAGTATAGCGTATTGTTAAACCCTGACGGTACGGTGAAATACATTCGACCTATGAACGATATCTCCGGTCGGTATATCGATCGCACGGGGATGCCTTTAATGGGGGAATCCTTGGTATCGCCCTTACCTTCTGGGGAAAAAATAAGAATTCGCGTCGTTTTAGAACCAGATGGTGAGGTCAAAGCATTTTCCGAGTAAAAATTGCATGGCTGCAGTAAAGGATAAAAACATGGTAAGCGAAAGGATGGTACCTGGGGAACCAACAGTTAAAAAATGGTTCGCTTCACAAAAAGTGAAATGGGTAGCGGCCGCGTTCTTGGTTGGTGGCGGTGCGATCGCTTTGGTATGGGCAATACGGCACTATTCGCCACCACAAACGCAAATCGGCGATCGCTTGATTCCCTCACCAGCATTGCTATCGATATCGGTTAGTACAGAACAGAAAACTTGGCAGCAAACCCAGAAGTTGGGAACTTCTGAAAGTCAGAACCAACTACAAACGGCCATTCAACAGTGGCGCGATCGCTTGACGGCCGCCACGGGATACAATTACGAAAAAGATATCCAGCCTTGGGTGGGCAAAAGAGTCACTTTGGCGTTTTTACCTTCTGCCAAACCAGCTTTGGAAAAGACGCATCCCTCACAGCTAGCTATTTTGCCTATTGCGGATCGCAATGCTTTTACTGACAGTTGGAAATCGCCACAACAATTAGATAAAAGTAAGTGGTCCCAGCGATCGTATCAAGGGGTAACTGTTTGGGAAACCCAGGCAAGTTCAAAAAATACCTATGCGGCGGCTGTTTTGCAGCGGCGTTTTGTGGTGGTAGCCAGCAAACCAAAGACCTTAGAAAAAGCGATCGATGCCTACCAACAAAACACCAGCATTAGCGATGCCGATGGCTACCAACAAGCTTGGAAGCAATTGCCGAAAGCGATCGATACCAACGACGATAGCATTTCCTTGGCAAGGCTGTATGTCAACGTACCGGAAGCAGCGGCCTGGCTGGCAAAAACCAGTGTTGGTTCCGAAACCTTGCCCAATATTACCCAAATTCCCCAAAACCAAGGCATTGTGGGGTCAATTGCTTTGGAATCGGAGGGCGTACGTTTGCAAACTCTTTCTTGGCGTTCTCCCGATGAAGGTGCCGATACTTCTAACAATAAAAAAGCCTATTTGGTCAGCAATGAATCGCCAAGTATTCTCAATCGCCTCAGCGCCGATGCCGTTTTAGCAATTTCTGGGAATAATTTACAGCGATTTTGGCAAACCTACAGCCAACGCGCCAAACTCAATCCCCTGAATCCCTTGAATGTAGAATGGTTGCGCCAGGCTATTCAATCAACGGTGGATTTAAACTTAGAAACCGATTTGCTGCCTTGGATGGATGGCGAGTTTGCGGTTTCGGTGTTACCGACCAACCAAGAAACCAAGTCGCCTTTGCCTGGTGGCGTGGGTTTTCTTGTAAGAAGCAGCGATCGCGAACGGGCAGAACAAACTTTAAAACATTTGGATGAAGTAATGGCCGATAAATATCAATATCAAGTTAAAGACCGAAAAATCAACGGTCGTTCGGTTGTGAATTGGACTTCACCCATGGGCAGCGTAACTGTAACCCACGGTTGGTTGTCAAAAGATATTTTATTTTTCACGGTAGGTGCTCCCATTGCTAATAAAGTTATTTCCTCACCCAGTCAAATTTTGCCCGAACGAGACATGTTTCAAAAGACATTTCCCCAACAACGACAACCGTACAATGGTAATTTCTTTATCGATTTGGAGCGAACTTTAAACAGCGATCGCCCTTTGGTTCCGGAGTTACCTCCCCAACAAAAGGTTTGGGTGGAAGCGATTCGCGCCATTGGCGTTACAGCCGCCGTACAAAACGAATCCAGTACCTATTACAATATCTTTTTGCTCTTGCATCGAAACGATACTGCTTCTACTTCCAACAAAACTTCCCAAACAAGCGATCGCCAAAACAACGAAACTGGTGAATAACCATTAAAATCGTGTTACGTTAGAGAGCGTTCCAACGGACAACCATCCCATTTATCTTTAAATTGAAAAAGGAGTTTTTATGGCAGACCCCCAAGACACGATCTGGATTTTAACCGAAGATGACGTTTCTCCATCTGCAGATGAGGGAAGCAAAGGAGGCGGTAATTATCGCAGTCCTTGGTCGCAAGTACAGGAAAAAAGCGCTCAAGGCATCAAAATTGGTGCCCAAGAGTTAGAAGAGCGCATGTCTAACTTTATGAAAGTTATTAATAAAATCTTCAAACGTGCTGATGAAGAAGTAGAAAGAGAGTCAGGCATGCGCTTGGATGAAATTAGTTTGTCTGTAGAAATTACCGGAGAAGGAGAAATCAAATTAGTTGGTAGCGGTGGCAAAGTTGGTAGCAAAGGTGCGATCGCATTAAAATTCAAGCGATTTGACGTTCACAACCAGCAATAAACCAGTTTTTTTTATTCTATTCTAAAAATAAAAAGGACAGTGCAAAAACCGTCCCCATATTTTCCCAACCGGTTTTCCCCTGGATACGATAAAAATGTCGCAAATTGGGAAAAGCCAAAATTATGAGTAACGAAAACGAAACACCCAAACGAGAAGACACCAACGCCTGGGTATTCCACTCTTGGTTGTCATTTGGTTTGTCAATTGTAGCCATGGCAGTGGGAATTATCTATTTGCCAGTCAACAACTGGGTTAAAGGATACATGGCTATGGGAACCCTATTTACCGTTGGTTCCACCATCAACTTATCCAAAACAGTTCGCGACCAACACGAAAACAAACGCCTGATTTCCCGGGTAGACGAAGCGCGTTTGGAGAAATTACTTGCCGAAAACCATCCGTGGAAATAATTCTCTATCAAAAATTCCCTAGAAACCGAATGATGTGGTAGGCATTTTCCTCAAAATTTCTGCCACATTTTATTTTTATCGCCAATCTCAAAACCTTTGTAGTTTGCCAACCGCTAAAACTATTTGATATAGTCTACCCAGGGAAAAAACGGGAAAATTTGGCAAAGTTTCCCATTTTTGGGAACCATCAGCAAGCAATGACGAAAAATTGGGGATTGGTCATTGGCATCAACCATTATCAAAGACTGAGATCGCTACAATACGCGCAGTACGATGCTCAGGTAATGCAAAACTTCTTTCTACAAGAAGCAGCTTTTGAAAAAGTTTTTTATTTTGCTGACGATGCCGAACCGCTAACAGCGCCTGATAACTCCCTATACTACTGCCAACCTACCTACGGTCATTTGTGGTCTTTTTTACAAGATTTTTTTGAATCCCCCCAGCTAGAAACCGGCGATAACTTTTGGTTTTTCTTCAGCGGTCATGGCATTCGCCACGAGAATCGAGATTATTTGATGCCTACCGACGGTCACCCCCAAGCTATAGAACAAACTGCCTTGCCTCTGTATTGGATAACGGAACGATTGCGTCGTTGTGGCGCAGATAATGTTATTTTACTTATCGATGCTTGCCGGGATGAAGATAAAGGCGGTTTGGGAGTTGGTCGGGATAAGCCACAAGGTGTCGTCACCGTATTTTCTTGTCAACCCAAGGAAAAATCCTACGAAGTCAAAGAGTTGCAGCAAGGAGCTTTTACCTATTCTTTGCTGGAAGCTTTGCGGATTCGGGGAGAGGAAAATTGCGCCACTGTAGAAAGACTGTATCAGTTTTTAAAAACTCGCGTACCGCAGCTAAACCAGCAATATGGTTACCAAGACCAAACGCCTTATGTCATTGCTGAACCTGCCACCAAGCTACATTTGATTTTATTGCCAAAAAAAGCTACGGATGCGGATTTGGCGTTGTTGCGGGAAGATGCTTTAACAGCAGAGGCGGAGGAGAATTTTAAACTAGCGGAACAACTTTGGCGGCGGGTATTAGCGATCGCTCCTAATGATAGCAGATCCTATGAAGGTGTCAAGCGTACAATTCAAAAACAGGTAAAAAAGACTTCACAAGATAACTCGCAATCCAAATTTTTCCAGAAATTCATCTTTAATCCTTTCCGGTATTTAAAAATGTTTCCGCCAAAGCGGAAATTATCCAGAATTTTATTGTTATTATTCGCGCCAAGCATAGTATTTGGAATTTGGCAGTCTTATCAATATACTCAAAATTCTTATCAAGATACTCCAAATTCTGAATCTTCTATATCGCCATCTAAAATTGAAAGCTCCATTCCAGAAGACTCTCCTAGTCGCGGACAAAGTATATTTTTCTGTAAACAAATTGATGGTGTTCCGACAACAATAGCTCTTCATCACAAGAGAAGAGAAGTAGAAATGATAAGCTGGACCAAAGATTCCTATTTTGAAAATTCTGATTATACAAACGAAAAACGTTGTAAAATGGTTTCCAAAAGATTTCAAAAAACTCAAGAAAAAGGGATATTAAATTATATTGTTTCTGGAAATATAGAAGGTAAAACTGCATTATGTGCATCTAGAGAAAAACCTACCCATGAAGTACAAACGTGTACTGACGAACAATTACTATTAATTTTAGAGCCTTCACAAAATCCACAGGAAATTATTGAGCATATAAACAACATAAATAACGGTCGGACTGAGAATCCTGTAGAACTCTAAAATTAAGAAGATTCTCTTTTGGCAAATCTAATTGCACAAAACCTTCGCATTTATTTTTTTGTATCTTTCGGCAATCTTCAGGACAAGCTTCGTGGTTCTATAAAAATCCAAAAAAAAGGCAGCAATAGCCAAACCAGCCATTCTGCCAAATAATAATTACCTCGCTTTCGTCGTATACACTTGCCAAGCAATAAACGCCACAAAAGCGCCAAAACTCAACAAACTCACCCAATCCTGCCAGCTACCCGGTACCGGCAAATACTGCTGTTCCATGGCTCTTCTATCAATCTCTACAACAACCTCTATCCTACAACCTAGCCAAAGCCAACGTACCGTGCAAACCCAACCAAAAAAAATCCCCTCCCACATTGGGAGAGGATAAAGTTTTTAAAAACTAGGAAAAAAACCGCTAGCAGTTTCTACCCACAGAAACTACCGCCTTTCCGAAGGCGTGAAACTGGGAACCACCAACTCGCGGTCCTGCTTCGTTAGCTTGTTGTACAAACGCTCCGTATTCGGGAAATTCGCCGCCGGTAGCGTTGGGAAGCGACGGTAAGGAACCGTATCCTCGCCGAAGACCTCCAGATATTCCATACTACCGACCATGGCACGTACGAACCCTTTCAACCCTTGCTGGGCCAGGATTTGATTGTACATGCGAATTTCCTTCTGATCGCGTGGTGCGCGACCGAGGAAATGCTTGGTACCAAACTCGATAACCTGGGTATTGGGATAGGGAGTATAGAACTCCTTGATGTAGAGTGAGGAACAACCCAATTCCTCGATAAACTCTTTGACGGTAATCTCGCGGTTCCCCAAGCGGCTTTCCAAACGGGAGAACTGGTTCTTGATGATGTAAGGTTCCACATCCCGCTCGAATACTTGACGGTACGCCGCGCGAATGAGCTTCTGCAACGCTGGCTTGTCGTTGGTATCCGTAAGTTTGAAGACCTTGGTTTGTTCGCGCTTGCGGCTGACCCCTTGGTTGGCGCGGAACTGAATGTCGGGAACCGTCCGCATATTGGCCGCGGTACCCAGTTCCACAAACCGTGGCTTGGTTTCTTTTTCCACTTCTTTGCCTTTGTAACCAATGCTTCCCACGCGATTGGTCCGCAAAGCCACGCCGCCGGGGGTTAGATAGCGTTCGTAAGGAACCGTATCTTCGCCAAAGGCTTTGTTATACTCGTCGCTGTCGATAATGGTATCGACCAGTGCGTAGAACCCTTGTCTGGCGCAGATGTCGAAGTAGCTGTTGATTTCCTGACGACCGTAGGTGGGACGACCTAGCAAGCGACGGTGGATGTACTCGATCGCTTTACAAATATACATCGAACTCCAGTACATCTTGCGGAAGACATTGGATTTGGCCAGGGTCCGCACAAACTCCCGCATGGAAATATCGCCATTTTCCAGCTTGATTTCCACTACGGTGAGGCGCTGACCTTCGTACAGTTCGCGGCCGAATACCTGCCGGTAGCAAGCGCGGATGATGTTTTGGGTGCTGCTTTCGGTGTATTTGACGCTGGCACCGTTGCCGCCTTTGCCGCTACCAGGAAGCTGGCTGAGTTTGAACACCTTCGGTCCCAAGCTTCCTGGGTTTTTACCAACAGCGCCGGGATTGCTCAGTTGATTGTCAATTCCTGGACCCTGACGAACCAAAATCCGACGGGTATCTTTGTTAAAGAACGCCGGCGCATCTTTGGGATTGCGGGTTTCTTTGGGGAAAATCGCGCCAAACTGAATTTCTAGCGGGTCGTTGCCGCGACCGTAAGGGTGTTGGTCGGGTAGCGGTTGTTCGTAAGCAGCGTACAGCGTAATAAATTGAGGAACTTTGCGGAAAGGTGCGCTGTAGTTGAACAGCTGAGCTTTCGGTCCCCAATTTCGGCATTCTTGTGCTTCTTCTCCCAAACCGCGCAAGTAAGGAACGGTATCTTCGCCAAAGTAATCGCTGTATTCTTCAGAATCTACCAACGCATCAACAATTGCTGGCAAACCGCCTTCGGAAATGATGTCAAAGTATTTTTGTACTTCTTCCCGCGAAGAAGGCGCACGACCTAAGAAGTGACGGAAGGCCAGTTCTAAGGCACGGCTGTTAATAAAGGGTTCGTAAAACTGCTTGCGATATAGAGGCGATTTCCCCAAACGGCGGACGAATTCCCGCATGGAAATTTCGCCGTTTTTGACCTTAGACTCTAGGTCGGAAATGTAGAGACCGTAAGCTCTGGTAATATCGCGCTCGAAAAGTTGGCGGTAAGCCGCTTTGATGGCAAGTTGTTTTTCGCTGGAAGATTGTCCGGATCGAAGGAAGAATCTCTGCCGTTTTTCAGCGGCATTGGCATAAATCTGCGGGAGTTTCAGACCTTGCTGGTCGTCGGAGAAACTTTCGCGGACTTTATCAGAAGGTGCGGGTCCGATGAATTCGTTAATCAGAACGTCGAAGTACTGGTTAACAATGTCTTTGGCTTCGGTGTCGTCGCGGAAATATCCTTGCGCTGCCAGTTTCATTTCCCGCAGCGCCACAATGGTAGCGGCAGAAGAACAGGCATTTTCAATGATTTCGCGCAATCCACGGACATTGACAGCGATGATACTGGGATCGCCAGCAACGATCGCGTAGGTGAGGTACCGTAGGAACCAGCTCAAATCGCGCAAGGATTTGGTGGTGTTTTCCGGACCGTAGCGCGCAATGTTGATGGCCTGGAATCCAGGAGGAACCGGACCGCTGCTGGGTGAGAGGAAAATGGATTTGATGCTGTCGATGATGCCGCGACCGAAGCCACCGCCGCTCTCTACGAAGGTGAGGTTACCGAGAGCAGAAGATGTTTGTTGCTGGGAACCGGCCATGGCTGGTTCCGGTTCTGGCGGTCTTTCTAAAAACGACATGGGGGAACCACCAACGAAGATGCGGTTGGCAGCTTTGGATACGATGAGTTCGGAGTTTTGGGTCAGGATTTGCGCGATCGCAACGCGCTTTTGACCCGATTGGAAAAAGGTTTTCAGTTCCGTTAGTTCGCCATTTCCTAGATAGCGGTCCTGCTGTTCTGCTTGGGAAATATTGGATAGAGGAACTGTTTTATAGAGTTGCGGACGCGCAACTGTACTTCCACCACTTGCCTTCAGTGTCATTTATATTGCCGATTAGTAACTACAAGGATCGACGTTTGCGTATCTACGAGCCAGTTACGGGGGTAACCTGCTACTGGCTGGTTGGACAGATGGGTTTGGGAGCTACTTTTTGTGGGAATCAACCCCTCTGCTCCCCAAATAACCCATTGCTGTTTTGTCAGGTTGGCTCCCTTCCAAGGAGAATCTGGAACGGACCTATCAAGATGGCTGCAACCACCACAAAGTTGGGTGGCTTTCAGCTCTTAATTTGTTTACAATAAAACGTTTTGGCAACAAAATATGGTTTTATTAAGAAGTGTATCGACCCTGTTTTTTCGGGGTACTAGGACATTATAAAACCTGATAAAGTCCTAAAAAAATGATAATTTTTGTAACAGTTGGGCAGCTTTGCTGTCTGTTTTTTTTGGCATCTGACTATGACCCACCCAACTTCCGACATTAGCGAAGCCGTAGCTCGCCTGTACGATACCTATCCGTTTCCGCCAGACCCGTTGCTCGACGAACCGCCACCGGGATACAACTGGCGCTGGAACTGGCCGGCTGCCTATCATTTTGCTACCGGACAAAAACCCAGCCAATTCCAGGTTCGCATTCTGGATGCTGGCTGCGGTACTGGGGTCAGTACGGAATATTTGGTCCATCTCAATCCCGAAGCGGAGGTGGTGGGCATCGATTTGAGTAGCGAAGCGATCGCGGTGGCAAAAGAACGCTGTCGCCGCACGGGTGCCGATCGCGCTCAACTGCAGCATCTCAGCCTTTACGATACTCCACAACTAGAGGGCGAGTTTGAGTATATTAACTGCGTCGGTGTTTTGCACCACTTGCCAGACCCCCAACGCGGCTTACATGCGATCGCTTCCAAACTAGCGCCTGGGGGATTGATGCACGTCTTTGTTTATGCCGAATTGGGACGTTGGGAAGTGCGCCTCATGCAGCAAGCGCTGGCGCTGTTACAAGGCGACAATCGCAACGATTTCCAATCTGGCGTGAAGCTGGGACGACAAATTTTTAATTCTTTACCAGAAAACAATCGAATTGTCAAGCGCGAAAAACAACGTTGGTCCCTAGAAAACCAACGGGATGCCAACTTTGCCGATATGTACCTGAATCCTCAGGAAATTGACTACAACATCGAGACGCTCTTTGAACTCATCGATGCCTCGCAACTGCAATTTCTCGGTTTTTCCAACCCCGAATACTGGCAGCTAGATCGGTTGTTGGGAAATGCTCCCGATGCCTTAGAAAAAGCCAAACAGCTCGACGAGCGCCAGCAATATCGCCTCATCGAACTGCTCGATCCGGAAGTCTCCCACTACGAATTTTTCCTGGGTAGACCTCCCATTCCCCAAAACGATTGGTCCGATCCAGCAGCTTTGGAGCAAGCCATTCCCGAACGCAGTCCTTGCATGTTTGGATGGTGCAGCCGCGATATTATGGATTACAACTACATGCCGGTTACTTTATCAGAAGCCGAGTTTGAATTTATGCAAGCTTGCGACGGTCAACGCACCGTTGGCGAGATTTTACCCAATTGTACTTTAGACAGCGATGGGGTGCGATCGCTTGCCCGGCGGCAATTGATTTTGTTGGGACCAAGTTCGTAGGAGCATCGGGGCATGGGAACATCGGGGCATCGGGGCATCGGGGCATCGGGGCATCGGGGCATCGGGGCATCGGAGAAAACAACCAATTATATCGCC
>CAYZHY010000011.1:0-7317 GCA_964477525.1 uncultured Geitlerinema sp.
CTCAAAATGGCTGAAACCCCTGCCATAATGGGAAATTTGCTCGATCGATGTCAAAGTCCCATTATAAAAGGCTTTAACGGCAATTGAAGAGGAGTTTTTGCCAAAGTCCCGCTAGTAGCTTAGAAAACACTGAGCCATCATCGGGAAGTGCCCACCAACAAAAGCTGGAAACCGATTGTCGCCACAGTGGGATACTGAAAACCTTTCTTATGTGTCAAAATAGATGGGCGAGGATGTTCGCTGTCAATATTTAGTCCTATCAAAGTCCCAAAAGGGAAACAGCTATTGACCGTCAAGTTGGCGAGCGATCCCAAAGTCTTTACAAAATTTTCTATCAGGAAAATTTCTACCTGTGAAATAGGAAAATTGAGACTCTTAATAGGTAAACTGAGCCGCACTCTTTTTTTATAGAGATTTGGGTGCTACTGAAGGATTTTTCATGGCTGCTACATGAATGGTCCGACACCAAGATTTATGCTTCGATGTCAGGGCAAATTACTCTCAATACGATGGGAATGGTCGATGATGGAATTGAATTGGCCTGTGCCCAGCCATAGTATGACCTTTCTCCTGAAAGAAAAATAAAAATAGCTGTAGCTTCGAGCAAAAGTGCAATCTTCAGGAAATTTTTGCATTTTTAGCAGACATTTTTAATGGTAGATATTACGCTAGTCTCATAAGAGGAGTTTTCCTGTACTTTTTCCGCAAGGCAACTCCTCCAACTGGGGGAACCATATGATTTGAACAATTCATGCTAGCGATCGCCGCGATCGCATTGTACGAACAGCTCAATAATTGCTAGGTTGTCATTTGGTCAACTAGCGAAAAAAATGGGCCAGCAACTTTACCCATGTCCCAAACCAAGAAAATGCATGAAAGTTTAACCCCGCAAACTTCCAGACATTTGTTTTCTTAATTTCAGGCCAAATAATGTTTTTTTCCTATTTGCAGGAGGTTCCTATGCAAGTTACATCCCAAAAAGTTACCAACCACCAAGAACTAGAAACCCTCATCGATCGTGTCAAAAAGGCTCAAGAAACCTACGCTACTTTCACCCAAGAACAGGTCGATAAAATTTTTAAAAGAGCCGCTCTCGCTGCCAACGCCGAACGAATTGCCCTGGGCAAAATGGCCGCTGAAGAAACCGGTATGGGCGTCATCGAGGACAAAGCCATCAAAAATCACTTTGCCTCGGAAATTATCTACAACAAATATAAAACCGAAAAAACCTGCGGCATCATCGAAGAAGACAAATCCTTTGGCTTTCAAAAAATTGCCGAACCCATTGGGGTCCTAGCCGGCATTGTGCCCACCACCAATCCTACCTCTACAGCAGTTTTCAAAGCCCTCATAGCCCTCAAAACCCGCAACGCCATTATCTTTTCGCCTCACCCAAGAGCCAAGCAATGTACCATTGAAGCCGCTCGTATCGTTCGGGATGCCGCTATTGAAGCTGGTGCCCCCGAAAATATCATAGGCTGGATTGACGAACCTACCGTAGAGCTATCCCAGGCCTTGATGCAGCATCAAGACATCAACATGATTCTAGCAACAGGTGGTCCTGGGATGGTACGGGCTGCTTATTCCTCCGGACATCCCTCTTTGGGCGTTGGTGCCGGGAATACACCTGCTGTCATTGATAGCAGCGCCCACATCAAAATGGCGGTATCCTCGATTTTGCTTAGCAAAACCTTCGATAACGGCATGATTTGCGCCAGCGAGCAATCGGTCATCATTGAAGACAGTATTTACGAACAAGTCAAAGCCGAGTTTAAAGAACGGGGTGCTTACTTTTTGAAGCCGGAAGAAAAAGACAAAGTCAGGAGCATCTTGTTGAAAAACGGCCGCATCAACTCCCAAATTGTCGGTCAGTCAGTGGGACGCATTGCCGAAATAGCGGGGATTTCCATTCCAGAAGGCACCAGGGTTTTGATTGGGGAAGTCGATATCATTGGTTCGGAAGAACCTTTTGCCTACGAAAAACTTTCTCCCGTCCTTTCCATGTACTGGGCCAAAGACTTCCCAGAAGCTGCCCAAAGAGCCCACGACTTGGTAGAGTTTGGCGGTCGCGGTCACACCGCTGTGTTATATACCGCCCCTGAAAACAAAGCACATATCAAAGAATTCGAACATCGGGTGGAAACCGGTCGCGTTCTCATTAACACACCTTCCTCGCAAGGGGCCATTGGCGATTTGTACAACTTCCGTCTCGATCCATCTTTGACCCTAGGTTGCGGTACCTGGGGTGGCAACTCCGTCAGCGAAAATGTGGGACCGCACCACTTACTGAATATCAAAAGCGTATCCGAACGGCGGGAAAACATGCTTTGGTTCCGGATTCCGCCGAAGGTGTACTTTAAATACGGATGCGTTCGTTCGGCCCTGAAGGAATTGTCCGACAAAGAACGGGCTGTTATCGTTACCGACAAGCCTTTGTACGAACTTGGGGTAACTAGCAATATTGAGGAAGTATTGGAAGAAATGGGCATCAAGTACGATGTCTTCTACGATGTAGAGCCCGATCCCTCTTTGGATACGGTCAATCGGGGTGTGGCGCTGATGAATAATTTTAATCCCGATGTCATTATTGCTGTGGGTGGTGGTTCGCCGATGGATGCGGCTAAGGTTATGTGGCTGATGTACGAACATCCAGAAACCGAGTTTGAAGGGGTCGCCGCTCGATTTATGGATATCCGCAAGCGGGTTTACGAACTGCCCATGCTGGGCGAAAAGGCTATGATGGTGGCTGTTCCCACAACATCGGGCACTGGTTCGGAGGTAACGCCTTTTGCGGTGGTGACCGATGAGAAAACTGGAATTAAGTATCCTTTAGCAGATTACGCGCTAACTCCCAATATGGCGATTGTGGATCCGGAGCTGGTGATGCACATGCCTAAGAAGCTTACGGCTTATGGGGGTATTGATGCTTTGACCCACGCTCTGGAGGCTTACGTGTCGGTATATGCTTCTGAGTTTACCAATGGGTTGGCTTTAGAAGCGATTCGTTTGCTGTTTAAATACTTACCGAGCGCTTATCGCAATGGAGCCCGCGATCGCAAAGCTCGGGAAAAAGTTCACTACGCCGCCACTATGGCGGGAATGGCGTTTGCCAATGGATTCTTGGGCGTTTGCCACTCTATGGCGCACAAGCTTGGGTCTACATTCCACGTTCCCCACGGGTTGGCTAATGCTTTGTTGATTTCTCACGTAATCCGCTACAACGCTACGGATGCGCCTTTTAAGCAAGCCATTTTCCCGCAATACAAGTATCCCAATGCTAAGTGGCGTTACGCGCGTATTGCTGACTATTTGAATTTGGGCGGCGAAACGGAAGAACAAAAGGTGGAAAAACTGGTGCAAGCGGTGGAAAACCTGAAACACGAACTGGAAATTCCGGCTACCATCAAGGAGGTTTTGCCGGAAGATGAAAAACAGTTCTACGACCAAATTGAAGATTTGGCGATGCAGGCGTTTGACGACCAATGCACTGGTGCCAATCCCCGCTATCCGCTCATTCGCGATTTACAAGAGCTGTTTACTTTAGCTTACCGCGGTTGCCGGGTAGATGCCTCTCTGTTTCACCCGGAAACACCTGATGTGGATGGTGGCGAAACTAGCGAAACTACCGATGCTTCGACAAAGCTCAGCACAAGAAGCAGCGATGATGGTAAAGAAGTAGCTGCGACGAGCTAGCCAGAAGCATACCGAGCGTGGGAGCTACCGCGTACCGAGCTTGGAAAATAGAAATGCAAGCCGGAACTGTTTTCTCCCATGCTCCCACTTGCCCTGAGCGCCGACCTTGGGCTTGCCCATCTTTTAACTTACTCCTTACTCAATACTTCCGAAAACGAAAAATCCGGGGCTGCTAGAACAAATAAGGTGGAGGGTAAGCCAGCGGTGCGGCGGTGTAGGTTTTCGTAGTATTCTGTAAAATTAAAGCGATCGCTAGGCGTAGCCATGCCCAGGAAAATCAAGTCGGCATCTTGAGAAGTTTCGTAGAGAATATCGTCAAAAGAACGACCGTTGGCGATGATGACATGGGGATGGGCTTCGATGCGCATTTGGGCAACCAGGGTTGAGAGGTTGTTTCTGGCTGAAGCGGCAGCGGTTTCGTTGGGAACCACCAATTTGACATTGACCTGCGCGTTGCGCCATTCGTTGCTGGTGCGCATTAAGTAAGCCAAAATCATCATCAAACCGCCGTTGGCTTGCAAACCGCCCCACCATACGTCGATGCGCGATCGCTTGCCAAACAGACGTTCGCGGTCGTCTCGAACCACGACTACGTTGCGTCGGGAACGGTGGATGGTGGTGATGCTTTGACAGTAGCGATCGCGCCGTTTGGTATCTTCGCTATCGCCTAAAATGACTGTATTGGGAACCAGCGGACCCAAACCGTAAACTTCTACCAAGCGTTCCGTACCGGAAAACGGGTCTGGGGCAGCAATCACCCGAACCAGACAGTGAACGCCTTTTTTGGCTAGGTATTCGTGAATGGTTTGTTCCAAAGCCCCTTGCTGGCTGATATCTCGCATTTGCGTGAGTACGCTGGCTACGGTAATCAAGCCCCGGTTGTGGGTAAAAGCAGAAGCCAGTTCTACTAGGGGCCAGCGACGGCGGGGGGCACCGGAAAGCACCAGAACGTGGGGGCGCCAGTTTTTGGCATCGGGGGTAGCATCTAGGCGGCGAATCCCAGCCCGTACCAAAGCCATCCAAATGCCACGGCGTACGTCTCCCCAAGTACTTTTTAATTCCCGACGTTCCAACCAGATATAAATGGCTAAAACAATAGCGGCAGCAACCATTGTGGCAACGGCATCAATCAAGAACATGGCAGCGCCGCAGCCGACAGCAGCTAACAAAGAGAATATCCAGTGGACGGAGAAAGAGGGGCGAAAAGAAGGACTTTCTAAAAAGGATTCAATGCCGGCGGAGACGTTGAGAACTAGATAGGTAGTGAGAAAGAACATCGTCAAAACTGGCGCGATCGCATTTAAATCGCCAATGGTGACTGCTGCAATCGCAATTCCCAAGGTCACTACCGTTCCCAAACGGGGTTCGTCGTTGGGTCCGCTACCACCTCCTAAAGGCCCCAACCAACGCGGGAGAATGCCATCTCTGGCCAGAGCTTGCAAAACCCGAGGTGCTGCCAAAATACTACCCAAAGCACTGGATAGTGTAGCCCCCCAAACCCCTACCTGGATAGCAGGACCAAAAAATGCCACCCGTTGCATCACCAATGGTTCGTTGATGAGGGTTTCCGCATCTACGCGCAGGGCTAAAAAGATGGGAAGAATCATGTAGATGAGATAGCCAGTGCCGATAGCGGCTAGGGTTCCCCAAGGAATAGCACGGTCTGGGTTTTTTAAGTCGCCAGACATGTTAACACCGGCCATAATGCCAGTGACAGCGGGAAAGAAAACGGCAAATACTTGCCAGAAACTGGCAGAACTTTCTGGGGGAGTGCCCGTAAGTCCCAGGGGGGTTTCGGTAACAGAATGTCCGAAAAATACGGTTATTAGAGAAAAGGCGATCGCCGCCATAATAAAATATTGGGCTTTAATCGCTGCTTGTGCCGATTTGAGCGCTAACAGGGCAATGAAGATGGTAATGGCAAATGCGATCGCTGATTCTACATTGGACAAACCCCGAAAGGTTTCTACCACACTTTCTGCAAAACCGAGCGTGTACAGGGCAATGGAGAGGGCTTGGGCTAAATATAGGGGAATGCCTACAGCACCGCCAATTTCAATGCCCAAAGAACGCCCAATCATATAGTAAGCCCCACCAGCACGAACGGTACGGTCGGTAGCGATCGCGGCTACAGATAGGGACGTACCGAGCGTAATGGAAGTAGCTAGGGTCACAATGAGTAGAGTGGCTGGTAAGCCCACATTGCCCAACACCCATCCAAAGCGCAAGTACATAATCACGCCCAGAATGGTCAAAATTGAGGGAGTATATACCCCACCAAAGGCATTCAGACCCGAACTGGCGTTCGTTTGGCGATGGTCCTTAGGGCCGGTGCCTTTGGCACCGTCGCGCGTTTGTCCGTCAGATGAGCGAAAGCGAAACATGGTATCCCCTCACGCATTTTTTAAATAAGCTACGATCGTTTGTTTTCACAAGTTCGTGGGCAGTACGGCCGAACCCTGATTGCCAGAAACCCTATTTTTGTATAAGTTTTTTCTAACGAACCAAAAACCGATGGGCAGGCAATACAGCGTTTTGTTGGTTCGCTAACCCATTTTTGCCGAACGACTTACCCAGCTAGCAACAACTATCGTTCGTGCGATCGTGGCAGCTTGCGCCGAGCTGCGTCGAAGCGAAAGCCAAAATTTGGCCATTGGCTTGGGCATTATAAGAGCTTGGAGACCCCCTCCGATCCCAAATCCGACACGTAAAAACCACATTTTAGACAGATGAGGGGAAGAGGGGGAAGAAAACTACAAAAAATTCTGAGGTGGTTTTTTCGGGTCTGGTGCAGTGTGGACAATCTACGATCCATTGGCAAGTGGTAGCTTGGGCGCATAACAAAAATCGTTCTCTACATACTTTCCCATCGTTTTTATTATCTCCACGATCCCTATCTTTTTGGTGCTTTATTGCTATCGATGCTGTCATAACTCAATCTCCCATAGAGAACGGCTGACAGCTATTCGCTATCAGCCGCTTGTACCTTTGAACTTGTCGAAAGAGGAGTCTCCAACGGGTCCGGTGGGTAGGCACGGGCGAACAGTTGTTCGCCCATACTCTAAGGGACTTTATGGGTAGATTGTCTCTACTTTATTGGTCTTCCCCCTCATCCAGCAAATCATCGCTATCGTCGCTTGGTTCCTCGTTCTCCGCTGCTGCCAAAGGATTGGAGGAACTGAAGTCATCACCGGCATCTGGGCTGGACACATCTGGAAAATCATCTGATTCGCTGGCCCCGAGTTCTGTCGAAGGCTTGGATTCGTCAACCAGCGTGTTGCCCATCATTTCGGGAATATCTTCCCAACTGCTTTCCACTAAGCCAGTGGTATTCTCAGTAGACTCTGCTTGTTCTGTGGAATTGTCTTGCTGCGAGCCTTCTGAGGAGGTTTGTTGGGAGCTGCTTTCTAACTCCTTGCCCTGAGCGTTGTCGAAGGGCGAATCTTCTTCAACATCGCCATCCGTACCGATAAGCTCGTCAGCTGAGACTTCCATGCTGTCCTCAGGAGAACTGGTTTGTGCTTGGGAAGACTCACCAGCCATACCAACAATGGCCGCCTCTTCCGTTCCTTCACTGCTACCAAGCCCTGCCGAAGAGCTGGCGCTGAGCTCCGTCGAAGCGCT
>CAYZHY010000011.1:7417-51496 GCA_964477525.1 uncultured Geitlerinema sp.
CTTCACTGCTACCAAGCCCTGCCGAAGAGCTGGCGCTGAGCTCCGTCGAAGCGCTTGCGCTGAGCTGCGTCGAAGCGCTGGCGCTGAGCTCCGCCGAAGCGTCAGCGGCTGGTTCTATGCTTTCGGAAGCGGTTTCGGTAGCTGGCGATTCCTCTTTGCTTTCGACATCTTCCAGATGGCTTGTGCTGAGCTCTGCCGAAGCGTAAGTACGGGCCGTGTGGTCGTCGAGTAGAGATTCCGCACCACCATCACCACCATTGGAACTAGATCCTATCCCCTCGCTATCGGGAAGATCTTCGGGACTGGGACGGAAAGCCTCTTCGTAGGCGTTGAAGCCAGTACCGGCGGGAATTAAGCGACCGATAATCACGTTTTCCTTCAGACCGCGCAGCCAGTCGGACTTGCCTTCAATGGCAGCTTCGGTGAGGACGCGGGTGGTTTCTTGGAAGGAAGCCGCAGAAATAAAGCTGTCGGTATTCAAAGAAGCCTTCGTGATTCCCAGTAGCACTGGCGTGTATTCAGCAGGTGCCCCACCTGTAATTGACATAGCGGTATTGATTTGTTCGATTTGTCGCAGGTCGATTAGCTCCCCTGGCAACATGGTGCTATCGCCACCATCGAGAATCCGGACCTTCGAGGTCATTTGACGCACGACTACCTCAATGTGCTTGTCGGAAATATCGATGCCTTGAGATTGGTAAACCGATTGCACCTCGTTGACTAGGAACTTCTGAACTTCTTCAAACGCTTTGAGAGCTGCCTCGTAGGTGCCAATTTGCTCTCGATAGTATTCAAAGAAGATTTCTAGAATTTCGTGAGGATTGCTGGGACCGTCGGTGAGCGGCGTGCCGATGTTGACGCGCTGTCCGTCGCTAACCAGGACGCTTTGTCCTTGGCTGGCTGGATATTCAGCGATCGCCCCATCGTCTTCAATCACCTTAATGGAAGCTGATTCTTCAAACATTTCCACCTGCACCATGCCAGCGCGTTTGGCTAACAAGCAGGCTTCTCTGGGTTTGCGAGCTTCTAGGAGTTCTTCAATACGGGGCAAACCTTGGATAATGTCGCCAGTTTTGGCACGCTCGAAAATGAGCAGCACCATGGCATCCCCGCGCTGTACTAGAGACCCTTCATCGACGAACAGAGTCGCTCCTGTAGAAACACGATAGGGACGAGCGGTACGTAGGACTAACTTCCCTGGTGAAGATTTGATGACCTGACCGGATTCTTCTAATTCTACCCCTGGCGCTACTTCCGTGCCAGCGACTAACAGGTCTCCTTGTTGGTAGGAATTGACGCTTTGAGCCATCTCACCAGGAAACTCGAGGTTGAATAAGTCCGCATCGCGTACCACTAAAACCCGACGGATGGCTTCGGCACCTTCGCGAATACCGCGCACTTCGCCAGATTCTTTACACAGAATTCGGGTACAAGCCACCACGGCACCGGCAGGGATAATAGTTCCATCTTCCACCATCAATTCCGTTTGCAGGTGGCCGTGCATTTCCATGGCCAGGATATCCCGCCGAATGACCAAAGATTCCAGAATGACTAGTTGCAAGCGCTGGAGTTCGGGATTTTGCTGGTCTTGAACCAGTTCGATGTCAGCGGCAAGTTGGGGAGCATCTTTGCCAATTTCCAGCACCAATTGGGTGCGAACCAGTTCCATGCCTTCTACAGATTTAATGCGATCGCCATCCTTATAAGGAATGCGCTGTACGGCCTTCAGCTGCAAATCCCCAATGCTCGCCGTGTCTGCTGACTCGTCGCCCATCGATTCCGCAGAACTTTCCAAAGTTTCCTGTTGCGGGAGTTGGGGTTCGTCGGCAACTGGGAATTCCTGCACCGTACGCAGCAACACAGCCATGCCTTCTGGCGTAGCTACGCTTTCTACATAAGTGAGTCGGTCCGATTCTCCCAAGCCGGGAATTTCCTGTCCCGGATGTACCAACATCCCTTCGGTAGGAATATCTTCCTCTATAGTAGGATCGTCCACGAACTTGAGTTCGCCAGGTTTGATGACAATTTCCCGTAGAATGTCATTTTTCTGAACGACATCGACGACCCCTGCTGTTTGACAGAAGATATCTTTAACAATTTCCGCACCGGCTTCTACGTACTGACCGTTTTCCACAAGCAGCAGGGAGATGTCTTTGTTGACCTCATGGCTTTCTTCGGGAATCCACAGCAGAGTGCCACCTTTTTTAACTTCGTAGCCTTGTTTGGCTTTACCTTTTTTGTCAACTTCAATACCGCCGTATTTGATCATGCCGCCGGTAGAGGTGTGGTAGCGCTCGTCCATGAGTTCGGCAACCACTTGACCGTTTTGCACCTTGGTTCCTGGCGTCGCTTTCAGGGAGAATTCTTGTCCGGAGGCGGTCCGCAGTAAGTGGCGATCGCTCGTTCCAGTGGACTGGGTATGTACTTCGGCATGGTTGAGAATGACGCTAGCCGTAATGATTTCCACTTCCCGAGGCGTACTTTCCTCGCTAGCCGCAGGATTGGAACTCAGAGCTTCAGTATCCCCAAAACCAGACTCGAGACCTTGCTTGAGCTCGCTTTGTTGGGCATGTTGGTCTTGCCTTGCGCTGACACTTCGGCGGGGCTCAGTGCGAGGCTGCGTCGAAGCGTCAGACGAGTTAGGCAAACGCACAATGCCACCGTGTTCGCTGACCACCTTCGTCTCTGCCAGCACGCTGCCAATTTCTACGCGATCGTTATTTTTAACAGTTGGTTCGGCACCAGGAGGTAGGTTGTACACCTCGCCAGAAAGCACCCAAACCAAGCCACCCCGTTGCGCGCTCCGGGTAATGTTGCCTTGGCGGTCCGTTTTCTCTTCCTGAACGATATCTTGGAACTGAATTTCACCAGCTAGATCGCTGGAAACCTCTTTGGTTGCCTTTTCCACGCTGCGACCGCTGCGACTGGCTAAAGGTACCTCAGCCACCACATCGCCAGTATTTACCGACCTACCGGAAGCTACCATAATCGTAGTGCCCTGGGTAATGCTGTGGGTTTCCACGCCCTCTTGCTGAGCGACTCGCAACTGGAGCCTTCCTGAAGACACTTCATCGACCCATCCGGACCTGTCCAGAGTCACGCCCGGTGCTATCTCAGTCCCTTCCTCCAGCCATTCATTCTTCGAATAGGCCTTCACTTGGTCGCTCAAGTGTTGTGCAAACTCCACCGTATAGGAGGAAGTGGGCACTAACTGAATTTCGCCGTTTTGTTCCGCTTGCTGTGCTTGGTCCCCGTGGCGGGTGCGGTACGGACGGGTGCGCAGATTGTAACGAACCGTACAGTCGAGCTTGGCTTTAACTTGGTTGGCAACCTCCCCGGTAAAGACGCCGCCAGTGTGGAACGTACGCATAGTCAGCTGGGTACCGGGTTCGCCAATAGATTGTGCCGCAATAATGCCGATGGCTTCGCCCAAATCCACCAAGCGTCCGTGTGCCAAACTCCAACCGTAGCATTTTTGACAGACAGAACGACCGGCCTCGCAAGTCAACGGCGATCGCACCACAGCCGATTCCAACCCAGCATTGACAATGCGCTCGGCGAGTTTCTCATCAATTTCTTGATTGCGCTCAGCGATCGCCTCCCCAGTTTCTGGGTGGTACACTGGTTCTGCCAGCAACCGTCCCAGCAACCGGTCCTTCAAAGGAATGGTAATTTTATCGCCAGAACGCGCCGGCGTTAGCTCTATGCCACGCACCGTACCGCAATCAGCCTCGCGCAAAATCACATCTTGGGAAACATCCACCAGACGGCGAGTCAAATAGCCCGAATCCGCCGTCCGCAGCGCCGTATCCACCAGTCCTTTCCGGGCACCGTACGAAGAAATAATGTATTCCGTCACCGTCAGACCTTCCCGGAAGTTCGTTTTAATAGGCAAATCGATAATAGCGCCATTGGGATCCGCCATCAAACCGCGCATCCCTACCAACTGGCGAACTTGGCTCATATTGCCCCGCGCCCCAGAGAAAGCCATCATGTAGACAGAATTCAGCGGATCGCGGCTATTAAAATTGCGGACCACCTCATCTTTGAGCGCCTCCGACGTACTGTTCCAAGTATCGATAACCTTCTGGAAGCGTTCTACTTCAGTAATTTCACCGCGAGAATAACGCAGTTCGGTCTTGTTAATTTCTTGCTCCGCCTCATCCAGCATTTGGCGCTTCACAGGCGGTACTTGCAAATCGTCTACGCTAATGGATACCCCCGCCTTGGTCGCGTAGTGAAAACCCAAATCTTTCAGCTCATCTGCCATAGCTGACGTACGAGCGGTTCCATGATTGATAAAAGCCCATACCATCAGCCTTTTCAAATGGTTTTTGTTTAGGATATGGTTGAAAAAAATAGTTTTTTGGTTCTTACTCATAGGTAGCCTCTTCGGTGGTGTTTTGAGGTAGTTCGACATCGCCCACTACAAGGGGAAAATCAAGAATCTCGATCGTCTAAGAAACCTCTAGGCTTGGTGTCTGCAGCAATCTCAGTAGCTCTTTAAACACTTTGTAAAGCTTCGTGAATAGTTAGATTGAAGATAATCCGTCCAGTTGTCGTGCGGATGTACTGAGAAATTAACTCGCCATCAGAATCGGTGCGAACGCGACGCCATTTATACAGTTTGGTAACCGTACCATCTCCTTGTTCGTATACCTCTAGTGGTTCGTTATCTTCCTCTTGCGTCTCCACGTCACCGTCGAAACGCACCCACACATAAGCGTGTAAACCCAAAATTCCCTGTTCGTAAGCCGCCACTGCATGGCGCATATTCGCAAAATAGCGATCGCTCCCCTTATTATCTCGGGGATTTTCCGCCGTCAAATAATAACATCCCAACACCATATCCTGGGAAGGCGCACAAATAGGATTTCCCGTCGCCGGCGACAGAATATTATTAGAAGCCAGCATCAACAAGCGAGCCTCCGCCTGCGCCTCCAGAGAAAGAGGCACGTGAACCGCCATTTGGTCCCCATCAAAATCCGCATTAAACGCCGGACACACCAGCGGGTGCAATTGAATCGCCCGTCCTTCCACCAAAATCGGTTCAAAAGCCTGAATCCCCAAACGGTGCAGCGTCGGAGCGCGGTTAAGCAGCACCGGATGTCCTTCAATCACCTCCTCCAAAACATCCCATACTGCGCCGTCGCCCCGTTGAATCAGCTTTTTCGCCGCCTTAATATTATTCACCACATTTTGGCGAATCAAGCGATTGATCACAAAAGGTTGAAACAACTCAATCGCCATCTCCCGGGGCAAGCCGCACTGGTGCATCTTCAGCTTCGGACCGACCACAATCACACTCCGACCAGAATAGTCCACCCGTTTGCCCAGCAAATTCTGACGAAAACGGCCCTGCTTGCCCTCAATAATATCCGATAGAGACTTCAAAGGACGGTTGTTAGCACCTACAACCGTACGCCCGCGCCTGCCATTATCAATGAGCGCATCTACCGCCTCCTGCAACATCCGTTTTTCATTGCGAATAATAATTTCCGGCGCCAGAATTTCTTGCAATCGAGCCAAGCGGTTGTTGCGGTTAATCACCCGACGATACAGATCGTTCAAATCCGACGTAGCAAAGCGACCACCATCCAACTGCACCATCGGACGCAAATCCGGCGGAATCACCGGAATATAACTTAGCACCATCCACTCCGGCTTGGAACCAGTACCTACAAACTGGTCTACAATCCGCAACCGCTTAATCAACTTAGCCCGTTTTTGCCCCTTGCTAACCGCAATATTCTGACGCAGCTCCTCAGCAGTTTCCTCCAAATTCAAATCCATCAACAGCCGCTGCAGCGCCTCAGCACCAATACCAACCTCCACATCTTCCAGGGAGCTATCCTCCTGGTACAGTTCGTCCTCAAGTTCCATCCACTGTTCCTCAGTCAGCAACTGTTTGTAGTGGAGGTTATCAGCATTGCCAGGATTTAGAACCACATAAGCATTGAAATAAACAATTTGCTCCACATCTCGCAAAGGCATATCCAACAAAATAGAGATATAACTAGGAATGCCCTTGAGATACCAAACATGAACCACAGGCGCAGCTAACTTAATATATCCCATGCGATGGCGGCGGACCCGGGACTCAGTGACCTCCACACCGCAACGCTCGCAAACAATACCGCGGTGGCGCACCCGTTTGTACTTACCGCAGTGACACTCCCAATCCTTAGCAGGACCAAAAATGCGCTCGCAGAAAAGCCCGTCCATTTCTGGTTTCAGAGTGCGGTAATTAATCGTTTCTGGTTTAGTCACCTCACCAACAACTTGGCCATTGGGCAGGCTGCGTTCTCCCCACTCGCGAATACGTTCTGGAGAAGCCAAACCAATTTTGACGTAATCAAAGCGTTGCTCTAACTTAGCCATAATGGATAGAGTCCTTTAGTCCTTCATCTGGTGTTTTATCTGCGTTGGAGCGTTTGAAAAAAGGAGCTAGGGAGATGGGAAAGATACCGAAGTCGTTTCCATCTTCGGTAACTTCTTAACCCATCTCATCTAGAAACCAACTATTGCTGTTCGCGAATTTCCTCTAAAGCAGCTTGGGAAATTTCAATCGTAGGTTGCCGCGGCGCTTTTTCCGCCATCAAATCCACCTCCACATCTCGGCTTTCGCCTTCTTCGTTAGTTTCGACTTTGTGGACAGAAACATCTAGACCCAGCGATTGCAGCTCCCGCATCAGCACCTTAAAGGATTCTGGCGTACCCGGACGGGGAATCGGCTGTCCTTTGACCACAGCATTGAGAGCCTCATTGCGTCCTTGCATATCGTCGGACTTGACCGTGAGCAGCTCTTGCAAAGTATAAGAGGCACCAAAAGCTTCCAGAGCCCAAACCTCCATTTCGCCGAAACGCTGACCGCCTTGTTGTGCCTTACCGCCCAGAGGTTGTTGCGTAACCAGAGAGTAAGGACCGGTAGAACGAGCGTGGATTTTGTCGTCTACTAGGTGCACCAGTTTCAACATATAGGCAATGCCAGCGGTAACGGGACGGTCGAACGGTTCGCCGGTACGTCCGTCATACACAGTAACCTTTCCCGCATCGTTGGGGTCAAACACCCAATCTTTGCCAGTGGTTTCTCGAGCATTCTGGAGCTTGCCATGCACGGTTTCTCGCGATATTTCGCTGCCGTGCATTTCGTCAAAGGGGATCACTTTGTAGCGTTCGTCCAACAGATATCCACCCCATCCCAACAGGCATTCAAAGATTTGACCGACATTCATCCGCGAAGGCACACCTAGGGGATCGAGGACAAGGTCGGCGGGAGTGCCGTCGGGGAGGTACGGCATATCTTCAATGGGCAAAATTCGGGAAATAATGCCCTTGTTGCCGTGGCGTCCTGCCATTTTGTCCCCAACTTGAATTTTGCGCTTCTGGGCCACGTAGACGCGCACGACCATATTGGCGCCTGGGGGCAGTTCGTCCCCTTGTTCGCGGGTAAAAACACGTACGTCTACCACGCGACCCCGTTCGCCGTTGGGAACGCGCAGGGAATTATCTCGCACATCGCGAGCTTTTTCACCGAAAATGGCCCGCAGCAGTTTCTCTTCAGGAGGTTGGTCGGATTCGCCTTTGGGGGTTACTTTGCCCACCAGAATATCGCCGGCTTCCACCCAAGCGCCGATGCGAATGATGCCGCTTTCGTCTAGGTTGCTGAGGGCATCTTCCCCCACATTGGGAATTTCTCGGGTGATTTCTTCTGGTCCCAGTTTCGTGGCGCGGGCTTCAATTTCGTATTTTTCAATATGAATGGATGTATACACGTCGTCGTGTACCAGCCGCTCGCTAATGAGAATGGCGTCTTCGTAGTTGTAGCCTTCCCAAGGCATGTATACCACGATGATGTTGTTCCCAAGGGCAAGTTCCCCACCTTCAGTGGCAGAACCGTCTGCCAGCACTTGTCCCGGTACGACGGGATCGCCTTCTCGAACAATGGGACGTTGGTTCAAGCAGGTGTCTTGGTTGGAACGCTGGTATTTTTGTAACGTGTAGGTTTGTTCTTGTCCGTCATCAGCGCGTACTTTCACGTGGGTGGCATCCACGTAGGAAACTTCCCCTTTCATATAGGAAATCTTAACCATGCCGGAATCTCGCGCTGCTTGGGCTTCCAATCCGGTACCGACCAAGGGACGTTCGGGACATAGCAGGGGAACGGCTTGCCGCTGCATGTTGGAACCCATCAAGGCCCGGTTGGCGTCGTCGTGTTCCAAAAAGGGAATCAAAGAGGTGGCAACGGAGATAACTTGAACTGGGGAAATGGCTAGGTAGTCTACTTGGTCGGGGGTGGAGGTGGTGAAGTCTTGACGGTAGCGGACGGCTATGGTGTCTCCTAAGATATAGCCGTTTTCGTCTACGGGAATGTCCCCAGGTGCTACCCGGACGTCGTCTTCTTCATCGGCGGTCATGAAGATGGGAGGACCGTCTTGCAATACCCGTCCGTTTTCTACGGGGTAGAAGGGTGTTTCTAGAAAGCCGTATTCGTTGACGCGGGCGTGGGTGGCGAGGGAGGCAATCAAACCGGCGTTCGGTCCTTCTGGGGTTTCGATGGGACAAATCCGTCCATAGTGGGAAGGATGGATGTCGCGTACGGCAAAACCAGCCCGTTCCCGAGTCAAACCGCCCGGACCCAAAGCCGACAAGCGCCGTTTGTGGGTCAGCTCGGCTAGGGGATTGGTTTGGTCCATGAATTGGCTGAGCTGGGAAGAGCCAAAGAATTCTTTAATGGCGGCGACCAAGGGTTTGGGGTTGACTAGAGAGGCGGGAGTCAGGTTGTCGGATTCGGAAACGGTCATGCGTTCGCGAATGATGCGTTCCAACCGATTTAAGCCGACCCGGACTTGGTTTTGCAGGAGTTCGCCGACGCTACGCACCCGCCGATTGCCCAAGTGGTCGATGTCATCGGTAGCGCCGATATCGTATTCCAGGTTGATGAGGTAGTCAACGGCGGCCAGAATGTCTTCTGGGGTAAGAACCCGGACTTGCTCGGGAACGTTGACCCGCAGTTTGCGGTTGAATTTGTAACGCCCTACTTTGCCCAAGTCGTAGCGTTTGGGATCGAGAAAACGCGATTCTAGTAGTTGCGAACCGCCGGCCACGGTGGGTGGTTCTCCCGGACGCAGTTTCCGGTACAGTTCCATGAGGGCTTCTTCTTCGCTAAATTGCCCTTCGCGGTCGAGGGTTTTTTGGAAGTATTCCGGATGGCGTAGGGAATCGAAGATTTCGCTATCGCTCAGTCCTAGGGCTTTGAGTAGGATGTGAGCGCTGAGCTTGCGGGTTTTGTCGATGCGTACCCAGACCAGATCGTTTTTGTCGGTTTCGATTTTTAGCCAAGCGCCCCGGTTGGGAATGATGGAAGCGTTGAACGTGCGCCTGCCGTTTTTGTCAATGTCTGACTTGTAGTAAACGCCGGGAGAACGTACGATTTGGTTAACAATCACCCGTTCGGCACCGTTGATAATAAACGTGCCGCGTTCGGTCATTAGGGGCAAATCCCCAATAAATACTTCCTGTTCTTTAATTTCACCGGTTTCTTTATTGACCAAACGGGTGGGAACATACATCTGTACGGCATACGTGCTATCCCGACGTTTGGCTTCGTCAACCTCGTACTTCGGTTCTTTAAGTCTGTAATCAGACGCTAAAAAGTGAAGTTCTAGTTTGCCTGTATAGTCGGTAATGGGGGAGAAGCTGCTCAGTTCCTCAATCAGACCTTCTTGGAGAAACCAACGAAAGCTAGCCCGTTGAATTTCTACCAAATCGGGTAGAGTAAAGGAAGGTGCGGAAATTGGGTTATTGGTCATGATATCGGATTGGTTGGTTGTCGGTGGTCAAAGCTGTTTTCCTGGGAATAAAAGCGACCCGAGCGAAGAAGATCCTGGTGCTGGAACACCTAAGAACAAAGGATCGCGGGTA
The DNA here is from genome assembly GCA_964477525.1 of uncultured Geitlerinema sp. GTDB lineage: Bacteria > Cyanobacteriota > Cyanobacteriia > Cyanobacteriales > PCC-9228 > PCC-9228. Next base: position 17,342 of record CAYZHY010000011.1, read on the forward strand.
CGACTATCCAGTTGCTACTGGTTGCAGAGCAAAAAGCCGATGGGCATTTTCCGTGGTCTGCTGGCAGATGGTTTCTACAGATTCTTGTCGGAGTTCGGCTATTTTCTCGGCTACATGTTGGACGAGAGCTGGTTCGTTGCGTTTTCCTCGTTTGGGTGTGGGAGCTAAAAATGGACAATCGGTTTCTACGAGCAACCGATGTTTGGGAACCATTTGTGCCGATGCTTGAACGGATTTGGCATTTTTGAACGTGACAATACCGCTAAAACTGATGTAGAAACCTAAATCCAAAAACCATTGAGTCTCTGTGGGATCGCCTCCCCAACAGTGCATAACACCGCGTACGGGACCATTACGCTCAATAAATTTCTCTAAGACTTCTTTGGCGGTGGTAGCAGCGTTGCGACAGTGAATGATAACCGGCAAGTTAAACTTTTGGGCCACTTCTAATTGTGCTTCAAATGATGCGATTTGTGCCTGTTGGTTTTCGGCTTTGTAAAAATCTAAACCGGTTTCTCCAATAGCAACGACTTTGCTATCTGAATTGGCTAGCTGCCAAATTCGTTGTTGTACTTGTTTAACTGCTTCGTTTTCTTCCACGGCGCTTCGGGGTGAAGCCTCGGAAACGCCCACATATTTATGTACGTCTAGCGGATGTAAGCCTACAGCGAAGAACAGTTCGGAAAATTGCTGGGATAAAGCTTGAATTTGCCCGAATTCTTCTGGGTCTACCATGGAATGGACTAGGTGGGAAACTCCCACTTCTCGCCATCGATGGCATACTTCCTCTAAATCGGGTTGGAACACATCGAAGTTGATGTGTACGTGGGTATCGATGAGTTGCATTGATATTTTGGGATGACGATGCCGTAAGTTACTAGCGTGTTTTGTCTTTTGGCGAAACCTTTGACAGAGACAAGGAAACTTCGGTACCGAGCTACTGGTTGGCACTAGCTAGACACACTAGACACATAGGTTGACCAGTACCCATGTATACACCACCTTGACTGTCCCGCTATACGGAACAGCCGCACCTAACCAATCAAAACCAAATTTTTGGGCGCGGAAAAAATCTAGCTTTAGCACCAACCAAGCAGCCGGAAACATGGACCTATTCTCTGTATTTTCAGTGCCCACGAACAAGCCAAACAGACGAATGTATTTTTCTTTCGTTAAGAGGCAACGGATTCGCTTGGTTGCTGGCTCGTTTGAGCTTCGGCTTTATGCAAAGCTTTGGCAAGACGAGATTTTTTTCGAGCTCCATTGTTGGCATGGAGAGCCCCTCGCTTCACGGCTTTATCGATTTTGCTGTACGCAGCTCTCATATTTTCCCGAACTGCTTGTTCTTTTTCGGCATTGGGGTTTTGAGCGTACTCTTCAATGGCTTTCAAAGTCTTCTTGATCAGCGTTTTGACAGCCGATCTATAAGACTTGTTGCGCAACCGGTTGCGCTCGCTAACTCTAATCCGCTTGGCGGCTGATTTAATATTTGCCACAGCTCGTTCCTAAGAAAACTACCTAACCTACGACAGAACCAATAGGATACCAATCCCCAATCTTGCTGTTAAGGGCTAAGCTAGGAAACTGGTATACTTTAGCTACGACCCGAGATGGGCGTAAGAACAACCCACGAGTTGAAAGTTGTCCATTGAAAATGGATAGAAACGTATGGATTCGTGCAACCGGGTAAGCTTGACAAGAGCCAACCTATTGGTTTCCTTGGCGATCGCTTTCGATTGCACGTACCGACTTTGGCCTTGCCCCAGGAAAACTCCGGAAGTTTAGCCATTCCAATCCCACGATTGGGCAGGCAAGGCAGTTACATGATGTTTCTTCTATAGAGTTTATTATTGTACCACAGGAAAGGCACCAGTTATAATAAGTGTCTAAGTAGGGACAGTCATACCTACCAAAATGGATAGCAGCAACCCTGAATTTATAAATATAGCATTAAAAGTGTTAAAATGGCGATTCCTTCTTAAAATCTAGGTTAAGCTATAAAAGATAGAAAAAAAACAACCAGCGTATCTCGCAATGAACGGCAGTTAACGGCTATCCTTTATTTATCAAGGTAGGAGCGGGCGTGCCGGTGGCAAATCCATTTTGCTGCTTTCCCAATTAATGTGTAAGTACGTCCTGGCTATATAGTCCCTGAGCCTGCCGAAGGGCGAAATTCAGCTCGCTGCTATTGCAGGGCGGTCTTCAGAAAAGATTCAGGAAACTGGTTTGTGCTGGAGTTCGTCCGTAAAGCGAGAAACCCACGCTTTTCATTGAGTGGCAACGCTCAATAACCAATGCCCTCCTTGAGTGGAGGGAAAATGCTCGCCGAAGGTTCTGTTACCACAAACGATTGGCTACCAGCTATCTAGGAACATCCTGCAAGCGAGTATCTCCGTCTCTGTAAGGCGGTAAGTGTCCAGGCGATTTCGATCGCTTCGTCGTTTTCCTCGACAAAATCCGATTCCATGCTGCGAATCATAACTACTTGGAGCGAGGCTACCGCAGAATTGCGGCGCATCTGTCAGCGCACGGATAACGAAGACACCCTACAAGAAGAGGGGAAAGTGCGCCAAGTTCTACAGGCAGTGAAGCAAGAAGGCGATCGCGCCCTGCTACACTATACGGAACAATTCGACCGTCAAATTTTTCAAGCTTCCGAACTACGCATCAGCGGTTCTCAATTGGATGCTGCCTACCAGCAAGTTTCCAAAGATTTGCTCGATGCCATTCGTTTGGCCAAACAGAATATCGAAGCCTTTCACCGCCAGCGATCCCCCAAATCTTGGGTACAGTTTGGCAATGATGAGGTGGTTCTGGGCAAACGCTATACACCTGTAGAACGAGCTGGAATTTACGTTCCAGGAGGAAGAGCTGCTTATCCCAGTACGGTATTAATGAATGCCATTCCGGCTGCGGTAGCTGGCGTACAGCGTATTGTCATGGTAACGCCGCCGGGAAGCGAGTCGAGCTTGCATCCGGCCGTACTCGTGGCTGCCCAGGAGGCAGGAATTCAAGAAATTTATCGGGTAGGAGGTGCGCAAGCAATCGCGGCGTTGGCTTATGGCACAGAAACGATTCCCAAAGTCGATGTCATTACCGGACCGGGAAATCTTTACGTTACCCTAGCGAAAAAATTGGTTTACGGTCGGGTAGGAATCGATTCGTTGGCAGGTCCATCCGAAGTTCTCGTCATTGCTGACGAAAATGCCAACCCCGTTCACGTCGCCGCCGATTTGCTAGCCCAAGCAGAACACGACCCCATGGCTGCGGCGATTTTAATTACCACCAGTTCCCAACTCGCCCGGGAGGTCAAAGAAGACCTGCAACGACAGCTAGCCAACCATCCCCGTCGCTTGCTGACAGAAAAAGCGATCGCCAATTATGGTTTAGCCGTGGTCGTCGATTCTTTGAAAGCTGCTGCCGAACTATCCAATGAATTTGCCCCCGAACACTTAGAACTTGAAGTAGAAGAACCCTGGGCTTTGCTAGAAAACATTCGCCATGCTGGGGCCATTTTCTTGGGAACTTCCACGCCGGAAGCCGTAGGCGACTATATTGCCGGTCCCAACCATACCCTACCCACATCGGGTTCAGCTCGCTATGCTTCTGCATTAGGGGTGGAAACGTTTATCAAACATTCTAGTTTGATTCAATATTCCTCTACGGCTTTACAAAAAGCGGCAAACGCTATTCAAGCCTTAGCCAACGCCGAAGGATTGCCTTCCCATTCGGAATCCGTAAGATTGCGCGTACAAGGGAATCCTTCTTCCGATCCCTCCAATACAGAAAACCAACAAGAATAACAACAGGGATTTGGCTGCATTGATTTTAGAGATCGCTTAGCAACAAGCGGTCTCTATATTTTTAAAAGCCATCATTAGCGAGAAATTCCCGCATGTATTGATTGACCACTTGGGGTTTCTCTTGCTGGACCCAATGGCTGCAATTGGGAATGTAACGAATGCGAAAATCACGAACGTATTCTTCGGTTCCGTAGGTTAACTCCTTACCCAAAGCCGTATCTTCCTCTCCCCAAACCATCAGCGTGGGAACGTCGAGTTTTTCCCACGACTGCGATGTCAACAACCACTGAAAAGCACAGCGATAGTAAGCAAGCATAGCCTTCACGGCACCTGGCTTAGCAGCTGCTTTCCTGTAAGCTTCTACATCCGCATCTGAAAAGGCACTTCGATCCACAGCCGTATCTCGCAAAGCCTTGCCAATGGCCTCGCAATGATTGGCAGAGAGGAACCATTCCGGCAGTACGGGCAACTGGAAGAAAAATATATACCAACTGCGCAAAAGCTGTTGGGGATTTTGCCAAAAGCCTGCCATTTTGGCCGGATGGGGAAGGTTCATGATAATTAATTTTTCCAGCATTTGGGGATAAGCATAAGCGAAATGCCAAGCGATCGCACCTCCCCAATCGTGACCTACCAAAACACAGCGATCGTAGCCCAAATCGCGAATAGCCCCTTCAATATCTTGCACCAAAACATCGATATGATAGGCATCGATATCTTGGGGTTTGTCGCTTTCGTTGTAGCCGCGCAGATCCAAAGCAACAACGCGATAATCCTTGGCAAATTCAGCCATTTGATGCCGCCAGGAATACCAAAATTCTGGAAATCCGTGCAGCATCAGCATCAACGGACCTTGCCCTTGGCTGACGTAGTGCAGCCGAACGCCGTTGGTAACAACTGTTCCATCTTGGCGAGAAGCTTCTACCATAGACAAATTTGCTTTTTCAATGCAACTTTTGCATGGAAATCAATCGAAAGTTGCACGATCCAACCTTGGCAATTTGGAACCTATATTTCACTATATACAAACTATATATAACGTGTTGCCTCCCTACAGATTGTTTTATGACCAACTACCCACAAAATACGATCGATTATCTACGAGTTAGCCTCATCGACCGGTGCAATTTTCAGTGTCAGTATTGCATGCCGGAAGGTAGCGAAATCGACTACATTCAATCGCAAAATTTTCTAAGCAACGAGGAACTGCTGTATTTGCTGCGGGAAGTTTTTATTCCTCTAGGATTCAATAAGTTTCGTCTGACTGGAGGAGAACCCTTGTTACGCCCGCAGATTGACGAAATTGTTTGGGCGATCGCTTCTTGGGAACAAACCCAAGACCTGTCCATGACCACGAATGGTTTTTTGCTTGCCGATACAGCCCAAGATTTGTACGATGCTGGCTTGCGACGTATTAATATTAGCTTGGACTCTCTCGATCCCGACACCTTTGCGGCGTTGGTCGGCGATCGCGGACGCAAACGCTGGGAACAAGTTTGGGCGGGAATTCAAACGGCCCACCGCGTTGGGTTCGACCCTCTCAAAATCAATGCGATCGTCATCCCTGGCATTAACGATGGGGAAGTCCTCGATTTGGCTGCCTTAACGATAGAACGCGAATGGCACGTACGGTTTATTGAATTTATGCCCATCGGTAACTCGAATTTGTTTTCCGAGAGGCAATGGATTCCCTCAGAAGAGTTGCGCCAGAAAATACGCGATCGCTGGGGATTGACAACTGCCCAAGTTTCGGGAAACGGACCAGCCGATATTTTTCAAATTCCCGGTGCTAAGGGTACTTTAGGATTTATATCCCAAATGTCAGAATGTTTTTGCGATCGCTGCAATCGCATGCGTCTTTCGGCTGATGGCTGGCTGCGCCCTTGTTTGTTAAACGAACAGGGTAGTATCAATTTGCGCGACCAACTACGTCAAGGAGACTCTGTAGAGAATATTCGATCGCAGGTTCGCGACGTTTTAGCCATCAAACCGGAAATTAACTTTAAAGAACGAGACATGGGCACGACAGATGGTAAATACATGCGCACCATGTCTCAAATCGGTGGATAATTTCTAGGCGATCGTTTTTTAACTAAAAAATAGCCACCGACTAGGGGATCCTCGCGAGGTGTTCCTACCTAGGGGATCTCCATTGATAACATGGGCGGTTTCGTTGGTAGTGGATGTGGTATGAAGGGTTGATTGGCGCTGCGGCCAAGCTAACCGAAAAGCTATGGGGAAAAATGGCAAGGATGAAAGACCAACTTCCATCCTTCTTCCCAGATTTCAAACAGCCAAGGTTTAGAGTTTGCGGGAATAGTACTCAATCACCAGCAGTTCGTTTATATTCAAAGCTACCCAGTCGCGTTCGATGATGCCGTTCACTTTACCCACCAATTTGTCTTTATCGAACTCTAAATGGCTGGGTAGGTTGGCAAGACCGGGATATTGCAAATTATTTTCTACCAAGTTGCGAGAGCGATCGCGATCGCGAACGGCAATGACATCCTCAATTTGGCATTGATAGCTAGGAATATTGACCCGACGGCCATTGACCAGAATGTGACCGTGACTGACCAACTGCCGTGCTGCTGGTATAGTTGGGGCCATCCCCATCCGGAACACGGTATTGTCCAGACGCATTTCCAAAAATTCTAGCAGCACTTGACCGGTAGAACCTTTGGAACGACGAGCGGCTTTCACGTAACGTAGCAGTTGTTCTTCGGAAATGCAGTAGTTGTAGCGGAGTTTTTGTTTTTCTTCCAACCGCACCGCATATTCAGAGCGTTTGCGGCGAGATTGACCGTGCTGGCCGGGAGGATATGCTTTGCGGGTCGTTTTGCGCGTTAAGCCAGGCAATTCTCCCAAACGACGGGTAACTCGAAGGCGTGGACCGCGATATCGCGACATAATCGAACTTCCTCTCTTGATTCTCCTAAAATTTTGCTGAGATTTTCTAGTATAAATCTATAAGCAGTCTGCTTCCAACTCTCTAGTTGGGGATGGGGAAAACTCAAAAAACTCAAACCTTTATTGTAAACGAAATTTGTGTTTTAGTCTAGGAATTGTTTTTCCCATTGTACTCTGGATAAGGAACATTTTGGTGACACCTATGCACGTATCTCGTTGGCTGTTTGCGATCGCAGGCACGCTGTGTCTAACGCCCACGACGCTAGCTCCTGCCAAAGCCCAACTCTTTTTTCCCACCGATGACTATGACTATAACGAGTGTACCTCCGAATTGCGAGAACGCGATTTGTCGGAAAATGCCATTGCATCGGCTTGCGCCCACGTTCTCCATCCCGACAAGCTATCGGCATGCGTAACCGAAATCGACATTCAAACCGATGTTGCCACAACCGATGCTCTCACTGCCTGCCAGCAAGTTCGTCGTCCAGAAGAAATGGCTAGTTGCGTTGTAGATGTGACCGCTCAATTTACCGCAGCCAACGCCACCAAAGTGATGGATTACTGTCGCCGTAGTCTGTTGCCCGATCGTTTTGCGCAATGCGTTGTCGGTATTGGTCAAGAATTGTCTAGCATAACAGCTACAAACGCTATGGAAACCTGCATTGACGGTCGAGACCGACCTAGAAACTTCTATCCAGACAACGATTCTGAAGGCGACACACCCACCGAACCTTCCCCAGGTAGTACACCAAGCGAACCTTCCCCAGGTAGTACACCAAACGAACCTTCCAACATGACCCCCACCGACAATCCTGAAGGCGAGACACCAACAGAATAAAAACAAAAAATAGCGAGCAAGGGTGACAGGCAAAGAATCACCTGACATTCCCCTAGGAAAAATCCTGGGGGAATTGAATTGGTGCTTTTTAGCTTTTCTGGGGCAAGAGCAAGCTAAGATAGCGATTGTAGTTGCTAAATATTTTTCTATTTGTTGTTAAAACTCGTAAAACTTGTAAAGTTTGTGGTTATATGTCACAAGAATTTACTATTGGCGAAACCGTACGTTTGGTAGCACAACCAGCTTATCTCAAAACTGCGGAATCCCGCCCCATGCTGCGACCCCCGCATTTGGTACAAGTTGGCGAAACGGGTACAATTGTAGACCGGCAACCAGGGGGATGGAGCGTTCGTTTTGAAAAAGGGGATTTTCTGTTGGATGATGGTTATCTAGAATCCGTATCCAATCGTTCTACTTCCTCTTGAGCGATCGCTACCCAACATGCAAACAGATCGTATGGATGTTTTAGGAAGTCCTGAAAAAAAAAGAGACAGCCACTAGAGCGATCGTTTGCAAGGAAAACATTTTCAAGGTAATGTTATGGATAGGGATACTAGCAACTTTGAGCGATGGTGGCGATCGCAGTTTATCCAGGTAGCTTTGACCCAATTACGTTCGGGCATCTTGATATTATCGAACGCGGGTGTCAGCTTTTCGAGCAAGTGGTGGTGGCAGTCGCCGAAAACCCTAGCAAAACTCCCTTATTTCCAGTTGCCCATCGGGTCGAACAAATTCGTCGCTCCACCCAACATTTAACCAACTTGGAAGTAGATCGGTTTACGGGGCTTACTGTCAGTTACGCTCAACTCCGCCAAGCAAAAGTACTGTTGCGGGGGCTACGAGCCGTATCGGACTTTGAGATGGAACTGCAAATGGCCCATACCAACAAAAGCCTATCTCAGGACATAGAAACCGTATTTCTCGCCACCTCCAACGAATACAGCTTTTTAAGCAGTAGCGTCGTCAAAGAAATAGCCAAATACGGCGGCTCCGTTGACCACCTAGTCCCCAGTCACGTTGCTCTAGACATATACAAATGTTACGCCAAGACCCATCCCAAGCCGAACCCAACCCAGACAACACCAATGCCCAAAATTCGGGAAGCGCCGAGCAAGGACAATCGCAAGCAGGGGTAAATATTCAGCAGGAACTAGAACGCTTGGAAGAGACGATCCTTTCCAGTCCTAGAGTGCCGTTGACCAAGCGAACCTTAGTGGATGAGGAACAGTTGCTAGACCAACTGGACTTGGTACGGCTAAACTTACCGGAAGCGTTCCAAAAAGCATCCGAAATCGTTAGCGAACGCGATCGCATTTACGAACAAGCGCAGTCCTACGCTCGGGAAATTATAGAGGAAGCGGAACAGGAAGCCGCCCGAATTTTAGACGAAATGGGCATCGTGCGCCAAGCCAAAGCTGAGGCGGAGCAAATTCGGCAGCAGGTACAGCAAGATTGTCAGGCTGCCCAAGAAAAAACCATGGCTGAAATTGAAGAGTGGCGGCGACAAGGAGAAAAAGAACTAGAGCAAATGCGCGCTCGTGCGGTAGCGGAAGCCGAAGCCATCGAACAAGGTGCCGACGAATATGCCGACCGGGTTTTGGGTAACATCGAAAACCAACTAGGGGAGATGCTACGAGTTGTTCGCAACGGTCGCCACCAACTAGAACGAGAAAATGCTACCACGCGCACCCATGCTTCCCAATCAGCAATTCAACAAGAATCGGGAAACCGAGAAAGCAAACAATCGCAACAACAACGTTCCCATCCGAACCAGCGCTCCCATAAAAACTCTCGTTCGCGGTAACATTGTTGCTTGGCAGAGTCGTAGCTGACAGCATCCTACAACGATAAAAATTATAGATATTGAAGCGCGATTGTTTTTACACCATCTAAAAATTTGCTAGATGAAAGTTACTGTTGCCAAACTACACCAATGGAAACAACAGCAACGCCCCATTGCCATGCTAACGGCGAGTGACTATGCCATGGCGCAACTGTTGGATGAAGCTGGCGTTGATGTAGTACTGGTAGGGGATTCTCTAGGCATGGTTGCCTTGGGATACGAAAGCACCTTACCTCTAACTTTAGAAGAAATGCTTCACCATGCCAAAGCTGTCTGTCGCGGTGTTAAACAGGCAATGGTAGTGGTGGATTTACCTTTTTTGAGCTATCAGGAAAGTCCCCAACAGGCCATTCATTCCGCTGGTCGGGTCTTAAAAGAAACCCAAGCCACTGCTGTAAAAGTAGAAGGTGGCTATCCAGCCATGGCAGAGACAGTCAAACGTTTGGTGGAAATGGGCATTCCGGTGATGGGGCATGTGGGATTAACGCCCCAATCGGTACGGCAGTTGGGATACAAGCAACAGGGAAAAAACCGCGAACAAAGCGATCGCATTTTAGCAGAAGCGGTGGGTTTGGAAACGGCTGGTGCCTTTGCCGTGGTTTTAGAACACATTCCCGAAAGCTTGGCTAGAGAGATCACCCAAAAACTCAGCATTCCCACCATCGGGATTGGTGCGGGTCAAGCTTGCGACGGGCAAGTCTTGGTCACCCACGACATGTTGGGGTTCACCGAAAAACAGCCTCCCTTTGCCAAAACCTACGCCAACCTTCGGGAGGCAATTCTAGAGGCAGTTCGCCAATACGGTACCCAAGTGCGTTCGGGGCAGTTTCCTCAAAGCAACGATAGGACATAATCCCCTTGATTGACAGACTGATTGCTGGCGCGGTCGAAGACAATGCCATTGGCATCGGCATGTACTTGGTGTAACTTTGGGAATTGGTTTTCTCGGGGAAAACTGAGCATTTCGTAGACCAAATCGCCCTTTTCGATCTTGGTTCCCAGTTCCGCTTGTTTTTGGATCATTCCCCCCGTGGGTGCGTAGTAAGTTTGGACATTGGTTTTGGGAACCAGTCGGATGGGATGCTGTTGGGTAGATGCCAGCGGAAAATCCGGAATGTCTAACATGCCCTTGGTAGCTAGATAATTTTTGATGCCTCGAACGCCAGCATCGACAGCCTCCGTATTGATTTGCATGCCACCGTTGATTTCTAAGGTCCAAGCCTCTACATCAAACTGAAGTTTGCGCCCTAATTGCTCAAAATGCTGTTCCAAAACCAACCAGGGTCGAATAAAAGCTTCGTCAAAAGCGTCACCATCGTATTCATCGAGCAAAATACCGTAGTCAAACAAGAAGCCCTTGGCAGCTTCTTCTCTGGTTTGGCAGCAGTACAAGTGGTTGAGCGCTTGGTTGGTGGAACTGTGCAAATCGATAACGTAGTTGGCATCGAGGCAGAGGGATTGGAGATGGTAGCGGTAGCGTTCGTAAAAAGGCACGCTGCGGGAAGAATCGAGTTTTTGACCGATTTTTTGAAAGCTGCGTAGGATTCGATCGCAAAAATTGGCTTGAATTTTGGCAGGTGTTGCTTGTAAGTGGGCCTTAGCAAAATCCAACAAGTTGTGGTTTTTGGTATAGTCCCAAAATATGCGGTTCCAATCTCTGCCATCATAGGGATTGTAGCGACCGCTGCTAAAATGATGCGATCGCTGGTTGATGCCCATAGGATTGCAGGTAGGAACCAGGCAGATTTCCCCATGCAGTTGTTGGGGATTGAGCGTTTGCAAAAACTTCATGAGTTCGTGAATAGCGGCATTTCCACTAATTTCCGCCCCATGCAGGTTGGCCTGCAAGTAAGCTTTCTTGCCAGGGGTAACGCCAACAAAACGATAGACTTGTAGCGACAAGCGATCGCCACTAGCGAGTTCGATAATTGGAATTGTAGATAATTTGGGAATCAAAACAGCACTCTCAGCAAACCAGCAACAAATACTTCAGCAGGCTCCGCCAGTTCGTAGATAGAATAAAAAATCTCAGCCAGCTTAGCCATACTGTAGTTTAATCGTTTTCTGTTGTTTCTGGCATAATCGTATCTTCCAGATTGGCATGGGAAAAATTGGTTGTTTTGATATTCGCGCCAATCAAAACCGCTTTTCTCAAATCGGCTTTGGATAAATTGGACCAACTGAGATTGGTCCGAAACATACTAGATTCGCGCAAATCGCTATCTCGCAAAGAAGCCCAACTAGCATTGGTAAAACGCATCTGGGTTTGGCTAAGATTGGCACCGGTGAGATTGGCACTGCTGAGTCTGGCAAAGCTGAGGTCACTACGAGCAAGGTTGGCATCTCGGATATTGGCGTTGTTGAGAAAAGCTTTAGTCAGCGTACTATCTTCCAAGATAGCTTCTGTTAGTTGTGCTGCTGTTAAGTTGGCAGCTTCTAAATTGACTTTTCGCAACATCGCCCCAGTTAAATTGGTACGGGTGAGGTTGGCATGACTGAGATTGGCAGCTTCCAAGTTGGCGTAGCTACAATCGGCTTCGCAAAACGTAGCTTCCTGGAGGTCGGCGTTGCTGAAATTCGCTTTTTGGGCATTGGCACCGCGAAAATTCCCCCCATTAAACTGACTGTAACTGAGATTGGCACGGCTCAAATCCGTACCAATGAAATTGGCTTGGTGACAAGTGGCATGCTGGATTTGACTGCCGGTTAGTTTGGCCTCTCGGAGATTGATACCAGAAAGATTGGCACCAATGAAATTGGCATGGGGAAGAATTGCTCCTTTGAAATTGGCGTTTTGTAGATTAGCGCCTCTGAAGTTGGCGTTCGTAATTTCGATGTCGCGAAAATCTCTTTCTCCTGATGCATATTGTCTGAGCACTTCGTTAGCATCTATAACTCGATCCATGACGGAACCTTTGGTTGCTACAATAGTACGATCTTTCTTTCATAGTTTCTCTACGTTCATGATAGAGCTCCGGGAGTTTGATTTCTTATACTCGTTTTGGAAACTTACTACTTTGCTGGAATTTTCGATGCCGATCGTTTTTTTTTCATTGCACTTGTAAATAGTAGGAGGTCAATTTTTATCTTGATTTGGAACCTATTTTATAGATCGTTCAAAGCAAATGTAAAATAAAAATACTTTTCTGTAGCTGGAATTTGAAAATTGGTTACTAGCTTGTCCTCGTATTGTTTACAACTTAGATGATTTTGTAAAAAAAAACGATCTAGAAGCTCCATCCTTGAATAGCAACTTTTGTCTTCAATCTGAAAGCTTCTAGTTGCAAACAGCTATTTTTCTGAGAACCCCGTGAATTTGTGTTTCAGTTTGGTACTGATACCGCCGCAAGGTTCTTATGTTTTGAGAAAATCGTAAAAGAGCGATTTTCCAGAGGCAACGCTTTGCTAACGCTCTAGAAAGTCGATGGGGTCGTAGGAAGCTACTGGCGACTCTCGTTACCAGACACTTCGCAAACGGGGCGCCGTACGCCGGGCAGCTACCTATGCCATCGATGTATTTTTCTGCGGTTCGACTAGCTCACCGTAAACGGTTCGACTAGCTTATCGTAAATTGATTTCAAACCGGAGACGCAAAAATGCCAGAAAATTATCGAAGCAAAGCTATTACCCAAGGACCCAAACGTACCCCCAACCGAGCCATGTTACGCGCTGTCGGCTTTGAAGACAGCGACTTTACCAAACCAATTGTGGGAATTGCTAACGGTTATAGCACCATCACCCCTTGCAATATGGGATTGAACCAACTAGCAGAACGCTCCATGGCTGGAGTTTCCCAATCTGGAGGCATGCCACAGATGTTCGGCACCATCACCGTAAGCGATGGTATCTCCATGGGAACCGAAGGCATGAAATATTCTCTGGTTTCGCGAGAAGTCATTGCCGATTCCATTGAAACGGTGTGCAACGCTCAATCGGTTGATGGTGTGTTGGCGATTGGCGGTTGCGATAAAAATATGCCCGGGGCCATGATTGCCATGGCCCGTACGAACATTCCAGCAATTTTTGTTTATGGGGGCACCATCAAACCAGGACATCACGATGGCAAAGAGTTAACCATTGTCAGTGCTTTTGAAGCTGTGGGGCAGTACAGCGCTGGCAAAATTGACGAGTCGGAATTGCTGGCTACCGAACGTAATGCCTGTCCGGGAGCTGGTTCTTGTGGTGGTATGTTTACGGCCAATACCATGTCTTCGGCGTTTGAGGCGATGGGGATGAGTTTGCCTTATTCCTCAACCATGGCGGCAGAAGATGCGGACAAAGCTGATAGTGCGGAAGCGTCTGGCAAGGCTTTGTTGGAAGCGATTCGCCGACAAATTCGCCCCCGGGATATTATCACCCGTAAGAGTTTGGAAAATGCCATTACGGTGACGATGGCTGTGGGGGGGTCCACCAATGCGGTTTTGCACTTACTAGCGATCGCCGAAGCGGCGGATGTAGAGTTAAGTTTGGACGATTTTATCCGCATTCGCAATCGGGTACCGGTTCTGTGCGACTTGAAACCCAGTGGTCGCTACGTGATTGTCGATTTGCACAAAGTGGGAGGCATTCCCCAAGTGATGAAGGTGTTGCTGGCTAATGGCTTGCTCCATCCCGACCCCATTACCATCACCGGTCAAACGATTGGCGAGGTATTGGCGGACATTCCCGATACACCACCAGCTGACCAAGATATTATCCGTCCTTTTGACCAACCCCTATATCCCCAAGGGCATTTAGTGATTCTCAAAGGTAATTTGGCTGAAGAAGGTGCTGTGGCTAAGGTTAGCGGTGTCAAAAAACCATCCATTACCGGTCCGGCTAGGGTTTTTGAATCCGAGGAAGATTGCTTGCAAGCCATTTTGAATGGCGAGATTCAAGCTGGCAATGTGGTGGTGATTCGTTACGAAGGTCCAAAAGGCGGACCGGGGATGCGGGAAATGCTAGCACCCACCTCGGCCATTATTGGCGCTGGTTTGGGAGATTCGGTTGGTTTGATTACCGACGGTCGTTTTTCCGGCGGTACCTACGGCATGGTGGTCGGTCACGTGGCACCAGAAGCAGCTGTTGGTGGAACAATTGCGCTGGTGGAAGAAGGCGACAGCATTACCATTGATTCTTACCAAGGGTTGCTGCAATTGAATATTTCCGAGCAAGAGTTAGAAAAACGCCGCCAAAACTGGCAAACTCCCCAACTCCGATACACCAAAGGGGTCCTGGCCAAGTATGCCAAGTTGGTAGGCTCTAGCAGTAAAGGTGCCGTGACGGGCGATTAGTTTCGTTTTTGGGAGCTTTGGTGCGTGGGAGCTTGGGAGATCGAAAAGTACAATCACTTGTTTTCTTCGATGTTCCAAGTTGCCCTGAGCGCTTCCTTGGGTGCCTTGACGCCCCGAGGCTCCCATTTGGATTTTTGAAAACAATTTGGAAAGAAATATAAAATATTGCTTATAATCTTTACAGGAAAATAACTTGTATTGGTTGGAGTTCTTGAGGAGCTCTCTACTGCAGCCTGTAGTAAAAAATCTTTAAAGATGCCCCGAATTCTTGTCATCGATGACGATCCTGCGGTTTTGGAACTGGTATCTGTCAATTTAGAAATGGCAGGCTATGAGGTTAGTCAAGCCAAAGATGGTATCAAAGGACAGGCTTTGGCGCTCCAGATTGTTCCCGACCTGATCGTCCTAGACCTAATGTTGCCTCACGTGGATGGATTTACGGTTTGCCAGCGTATCCGTCGCGACGAACGCACGGCTGAAATTCCTGTTTTGATGCTGACAGCGTTGGGTCAAACTCAGGACAAGGTAGAAGGATTTAACTCTGGAGCCGACGACTACCTCACAAAACCTTTTGAAATTGAGGAAATGCTGGCTCGGGTAAGAGCTTTGCTGCGACGCACCGATCGCATTCCCCAAGCTGCCAAACATTCGGAAATTCTTAATTATGGGGCGCTCACCCTAGTGCCAGAACGATTTGAAGCTATTTGGTTTAACCAAACAGTGAAGCTAACCCATTTGGAGTTTGAATTGCTCCACTGTTTGTTACAACGTCACGGTCAAACGGTTTCCCCTAGCGAAATTCTCCGGGAAGTTTGGGGATACGAACCGGATGATGACATCGAAACCATTCGCGTTCACGTACGACACTTACGAACCAAGTTAGAACCCGATCCGCGCCACCCACGCTATATTAAAACCGTTTACGGTGCTGGTTATTGTTTGGAATTGCCTCCCGATACGGCGGTCAACAATGGCAATTCGGAAAATGGCCAGGCCGAAGAACAACCCCAACAAGCTGATGCCGTTCAAGAATAGCGACTTTTGCTGCTTGTCGGTGGTTGGCTGTTTGCTTGCCCAAAACAATGATATCAGAGGCATGGGGGCCAACAGCGATCGCCGATCTGAGGAAAATACCAGTTATCTGGAAAGCCCCGTCCCAACAGGACGGGGAATTTTACTCTCGGCGACCAGTAACAATATAGGAAACGCGCTGACCGACATTGGTGGCATGATCGGCCATTCTTTCTAGGTGACGGATGGCTAGGGTCAGCAGCAGCAGGGGTTCGATAATGCCTTTGACATCTCGCTGGTAGGCTAAACGGCCATAAAGTTGGTCGTAAGCTCGGTCCACAGTGGAATCCTGTTCTTTGAGCTTGCTACCAGCTTCCGCATCCAACTCTGTCAAAGCGAGCAAACATTCAGCAATCATGCTTTGAGTACAGTTGGACATTTCTTCGATGTCGCTCATGCACTCGTGAACTGGATAGGGAAACAGTTTCACGGCAATTTCTGCCAAGTCTTCGGCATAGTCGCCGATGCGTTCTAAATCGCGAACCAACTGCATAAAAGCTCCCAACAGCCGCGAATCTTGGGCAGCGGGATGTTGCAAGGTCATAACCAGCAAACAATCGGCCTCGATTTTTCGGTAGTAACGGTCGATTTGTTCGTCTATGTTGGTAATTTCGCGGGCAGCATCCAAATCGCGGGCGAACAAAGCCTGATGGCTCAAACGACAGGCATTTTCTACAAGGGCCCCCATCAAGAGAACCTCTCGTTCCAGGCGCGTTAATTGGCGTTTAAAAGTACGACGTTCGGAAACCGGTTGGGAAGATCCAGAATGTAAGGTTAGTGGTTGCTCTCGATTGTGGGACATAGTTTTAACAAGAGAAATCAATTATAGGCGATCGCTTTTTTCACGATTCGATCCATTTTCGCCAGCTAAGCAACTCGAACATGGATGTAGGGAAAACTGTAGTTCCTATTCCCTACAAGGTTGATTTTCATGGAAATGCAACAGCTGACTACAATGGCGACCGAAACTGAATAAAGAAATTATTGTTTACTATAAACAATAAAAATAAAAAAAATGTTAAAAACGAACCGTTGCTTCCAGATTTTCTAGAAATTTCTAAGGTTGGTTTAAGCGATCGCATTTCACCTCCAAAAACGTCTATAAAATGCCAACATGTGGATCGCTCTTATTATTGCATTTATCCTAACACCGAAAATCCTTGGCATGTAGATCGCTACAACCATGCCCCCAACCAGCGATCTCAAAGTCAACTCCGTAGAATAATTGCCTATTTCCTATCATCTCCATCCTCTGTCAAAATCATCTCCAAAAAAACGAGGCGTTATTCTTGCGCAGATTCTTCCGAACTTTCCCAACTAGCAAGCAGTTGAATTTGCAACCAAGCACCACCAGTTTCGGGATGGTTGCTAGCGGTAATAGAACCACCATGTGCTTGGATAATTTCCTGTACAATCGTCAAACCCAAACCGCTACCGCTCGATGATGTTTCCGTATTTTGTTGGCTTTGAGAGGGGCGATTTCGGGAGCTTTCTCCGCGATAAAGACGGTCAAAAATATGCGGTAGTTCCTCATCAGAAAAACCGCATCCGGCGTCAATCATATCCACTTGCACCCAACTCGGGTCTGGGTCGGGAAGGAGAGTTACTTTCACTTGAATGGTACCGCCAGGAGGTGAATAAAAAATACTATTATCAATAATATTGAGAAAAGCTCGATGCAAGCGAGCTTCGTCTGCTTCTATAGCTAGTTCTTGCGGTCCTTGATAGGAAAATTGCAATTCCTTGCGCGTGGCTATCGGTTCTAACGTTTGCCAAACCGAATGCAGTAAACCAGGCAAATCAACAGACTCTTGTTTGAGATTTCTTTCGGAAATTCCCGCTATTTGAGACAGTTCCAGCCAATCCTGTACCAACTGAATCAAACGATTGATTTCTGCCAACATGCGGTCTACCCACTCCCGCATAGGGGAATCTAAATTGCTTTGCAGGGTTTCCGATACCAAGCGAATGGAAGTTAAAGGCGTTTTGAGTTCGTGTGCCAACTCCGAAAACCACTTCTCTCGATCTTGAGATAGGGAAATCACCTCTTGGCGGTCTTCAATAAAGACACCCACCCGCTCGTTGGATTGTAACATTGTTGTAGCACGCAAAGCACGCGCGCGGGCAGATGGCGTAACCGTTGTGCGATTATCGTTTGAAGAGCCTTCGCGAACCCGGGAAGGATAAAACGACCATTCCAAAGTTTGGGATTCTTGTTGCGCGCGCGTTTGTTCGATGGTGCGATCCAGTTCGTAGGAACGAACGACCTTTAACAGCAAACAAACTTGCCCCTCCTGCCAACGGTAAATGCCTAAAAGTTCCCTAGCTCGTTCGTTACACCAAAGTAGTTGGTTTTCTTCATCTACCTGCAAATAACCAATGGGAGCTTTTTGTAAAATTTGCTGCCACTGTTGCAACTCCTGTTGTAGTTGTTGTTTTTGTTGGTTGGTTTGATAGATGCCGCTGCGCAAGCGGGCCAAATCGGGTAGCGAATTGTCAGCCGCTTCCCGTTGTAGTTCCCGTAACAAGCGTTTGATTTGGCGATTGTACCAAAAATAGAGGACTACACTCAGCCCAACTCCCAAAAACAACCCTAGGACAAAAAACCCTATACCCATGTAGTATCCCCATGAAAAGGCGATCCTCAAACGTAGTTTTATTGTAAGTTAGGAAGAAAGGGTTGTTGGGGTGGTATTTTTTGTAGTTGCTATACCGAATCTATTGTTAGCGGGATTGCGGCTATGGTTCGATCGTATCTATCCCAAACGATAGCCAAAACCGCGAACGGTAACAATATATTGGGGTTGGGAAGGATCGGCTTCGATTTTTTCTCGCAACCAACGAATATGAACGTCAACCGTTTTGCTATCGCCCACAAAATCTGCTCCCCAAATGCGATCGAGGAGTTGGTCTCGCGACCAAACCCGGCGCGGCGAACTCAGAAACAGTTCTAACAACCGAAATTCTTTGGGAGAAAGGGTAATTTCTTTCCCTCTCACCGATACCCGGCATTCGTGGGGATACAGAACAATATCTCCAAACTGAAGCACTTGCTGTTGAGTGCTTTGGTATAAATGTTGGCGGCGTAACAAGGCCCGGCAGCGAGCAACCAATTCCCTCATGCTAAAGGGTTTGGTAATATAATCGTCTGCACCAACTTCCAATCCCAAAACCCGATCGTTTTCACTAGTTTTGGCACTGAGGATGAGAATGGGTACTGGATTTCTCTGATGCCGTAACAAACGACACAAATCCAACCCATTCACTTGTGGGATCATAATGTCCAGCACGATCAAATCGAAAGGAAATTTCCCTTGTTTTGCTTCCGTATTTTGTATTTTTGAAAGCGCCTGGTTGCCATCAGCAGCGGTGGCTACTTCGTACCCTTCACCTTGCAGAGCTGAGGTAACGACATCTCGAATCAGGTCTTCATCTTCCACGATGAGGATGCGATTGGTTTGTCCTAGCTCTGGTTGGGGTGTGCTGTTGCTTGATTCTACAGTTAACATGATTTCAGTATGTAGGCGGACATCCACTTGGGGAAAAACAAAAGATTCTTGCTTGGTTTGACAATCAACGTTTCTAGGGGGTCGTTGGGATGGGGCACGAGTTCCGCAACTGAAGCCGTGTCAAACATTTCATGCTGGTACGAAGGGAATCAACGTTTCCCTGGTTAGAAGGTGGTGACACCAACGGAGTTTTTTTGGTTCGCCATAGCCACGAAAGAAGATGGGGAAGTGTTGAGAAACGGGTGCGATGGTACGCGCTTGCCGAATAGCGGTGGTTTTGCTACTTGGCAAAACTTGCTGGAAAGCTAGGATAGAAAATTGTCCCCATCGCGATCGCGTTCCATTGTAGGCCAGTAACAGATAAACGCTTAGAAAAAATATCTATCTGATATGGCTGTTGTTTGCTTCTAGCCAAAACGCCCAGTGACATAGTCTTGGGTGGCTTTTTCTTGAGGATTGTGGAAAATGGTTTCGGTGCGATCGAATTCCACCATGTACCCTACTTTATTTCCCCCTTCTGTGGCCTCGGCATTGAAGAAAGCTGTCATGTCAGATACCCGCGATGCTTGTTGCATGTTGTGGGTAACAATGACAATGGTATATTTTTCTTTTAAATCGCTAATAAGTTCTTCAATTCTGAGGGTAGAAATGGGGTCGAGTGCCGAGCAGGGTTCGTCCATAAGAATAACATCCGGTTGAATGGCGATCGCGCGTGCAATACAAAGGCGCTGCTGCTGCCCCCCAGACAAAGCCAAACCATTGGATTTGAGCTGGTCCTTCACTTCTTCCCAAAGAGCAGCTTGCTTGAGGGAAGTTTCCACCAGTTCTGACATGTCTCCTTGATAGCCATTGACCCGAGCCCCAAAAGCAATATTTTCATATATAGATTTGGGAAAAGGATTGGGTTTTTGGAAGACCATGCCAATTCGACGGCGCAATTCCACCGGATCGACCTTGCGATCGTAGATATTGCGCCCTTCAAACGTAATTTTGCCTTCCATCCGCGCTCCTTCAATCAAATCGTTCATGCGGTTAAAGCAACGCAAAAGGGTACTTTTACCGCATCCCGAAGGACCAATCAAAGCGGTGACTTGGTTGGGAGGAACGTCCAAATTCACATCCCGCAGGGCTAAGTTTTTGTTGTAATAGACAGCAACGTTCTCGACTTGTAGAACTGATTTGGTGGTGGTAGTACCTGTTGCTGTGTTTTTTGGTTTATCTTGCATAACGACAGTGCTCCTCTCCTGATTAACAGTAGGATTGAAGAATTGTTTCCAACATCTAAAATCACAAACACCACGAACAAACTGCGGTTTCCATAAAGAATAGGCACTCTATTGTGGGTTGTTGGTTTAACTCAATTTCTTCTGGAATTTGTTGCGGATGAACACCGCAGTTGCATTCATGAGCAGCAAAACAGCCAAAAGAACGATAATGCCAGCAGCGCTGTTGGTATGAAATCCTTCTTGAGGGCGGCTCACCCAATTAAAAATTTGAATGGGCAATACGGTAAAAGAACTATGCAATCCATCTGGCAAGAAAGCAATAAAGGTCAGCGCGCCAATGGTAATCAAAGGAGCCGTTTCGCCAATAGCGCGGGAAAGAGCCAAAATCGTACCTGTCATGATGCCTGGTAGCGCTAGGGGAAAAACATGTTCCCGTACCACTTGCCAGCGGGTTGCTCCCACAGCAAATCCAGCCTGGCGCAAACTGTCGGGAACGGCTCGCAGAGATTCCCGCGTCGCTACAATCACAATGGGCAATACCAACAGCGATAGGGTCAAGGCGCCAGAAAGAATGCTGCGCCCACCAGTTAAACTAATGCCAAATGCTTGTTCGGGAATCGTTCCCAACAAACGAACAAATACCTGCAACCCCAGCAAACCGTAGATAATGGAAGGAACACCAGCTAGGTTGTTAATATTCACTTCCACGACCTTGGAATACCAGCTTTCTTTGGCAAATTCTTCTAGGTAAATGCCAGCCCCTACCCCTACGGGGAAAGTAAGAACTGCCACGAGCACCATAATCCAAATCGTACCGACGAGGGCAGATAGAAGCCCGGCTTCATCGGGTTTGCGAGAAGGGAAATTGGCCAAAAACTGCCAGTTCAAACGCCCAAAACCATCGCTAAATACGTCCCAAAGCAACACCAAGAGGACGAAAATAGCGATCGCGACGGCTAACCAGGTCACAAATGAAAAGATCCGATCGACAAGATAGCGACGGGAAAGATTGGACCGGTAAGCGGTTTTGGTTGCTGGCACCGATTTACCAGCAGCCTCTTGTTCGTAAATGCTCATTCGTATTCCTCCCGGAAACGACGCACAAACCAGAAACTAAAGATATTCAAACTCAGGGTAATGACAAAAAGGGTCATACCGACAGCAAAGAGGGTTTTGAACTCGATGGTTCCCGCCGGCGTATCTCCCAAACTCACCTGTACGATGTAGGAAGTCATGGTTTGAACGGAGACAAAAGGATTGAAACCCAAGCGGGGGTTTTGACCGGCTGCCAAGGTAACGACCATGGTTTCCCCAATCGCCCGGGAAGCACCTAAAATAACCGAAGCCACAATGCCAGATAGGGCTGCCGGAAGCAATACAGACAGGATGGTTTCCCGTTTGGTTGCCCCCAAAGCATAAGCACCATCCCGTACGCTTTGGGGAACGGAGTAAATAGCGTCTTCGCTCAACGAGGCAATCAACGGGGTAATAAAAATCCCCAAAACCAAGCCCGCACTCAGGGCGTTAAACGGCTCGATAAAGGGAAAAATGGAACGCAGTAAGGGCGTAACAAATAACAGCGCGAAGTACCCAAAAACCACCGAAGGAATGCCGGCTAAAATTTCGAGAACCGGTTTGACAACTTTGCGAACCTTCGAACTAGCGTATTCGCTTAAGTAGATAGCCGCTAGCAAACCAATGGGTAAGGCAACCAAAATGGCAATTCCAGAAGTCATGATGGTAGCGCTAATTAACACAGAAATTCCAAATTCCTGACTCTGGAACAAAGGTGTCCATTTGCCCTCAAAAAAGAAATCCCAAATTTGCTTGCCTTCCATTTGGTGCAGTTCTATAAAGAACTCGATCGTTTCAAAAATTAGAGAAAAAATAATCCCCATTGTGGTCAAGATCGATATAAAGGCAAAGGCACTACAAATCCACCTGACCACTTGTTCAACAAGTTTGTTGGTTTGGCGATTGGGATTCCAAAGGTTGGCTCCGGATTCTGTTTTCTTGCTAGTCATCCTCAATCATGGTGGGAAAACGATGGAAACACAAAGAAAATTCCTGAAATAGTGAAAGCAAACGTTCGCCGAAGAGGCGATGGCTGGCAGGTAGTGCGCGCAGAAACCATCGCCTACTGCTCGCGGAGTGATTCGACACGAGTTCGCGGATGGATGGCCTGTAGGGATCCATCCAGACAGCAACAGTTGCTAAAAGAAGGCGTTACAGTTTTTTGGATAGATCGGCACCGACTGTGCTACTGTCTTTAAACATGGTGCCTGTAACCCCATTCGCCAGACGCTCTTGGGCTTTTTGGTATAAGTTATCGGCAAAGGGAACGTAGCCAACTTCGGAAATTAGCGGTTTGTTGGCAGCATCCAACTGGTACTCAGCAAATGCCTTCACTTGGGGTTTGTTTTCCAGGGATTCTTTGTTCACGTAAAAGAAAAGGGGTCGTGCTAGAGGCTGGTAGCTACCGTCACCAATGGTTTGTTCGGTAGGAGCTACGCAACCATTGCCACCATCAATTTCCACAAGCTTGAGCTTATCTTGGTTTTCTTCGTAGTAGGCGTAGCCGAAGTATCCTAAGGCTGTCTCTTGGTTGGCAACGCCTTGGACCAAAACGTTGTCATCCTCGCTGGCTGTGTAGTCGCCACGGCTGGCACCACTGTCGCCTACAATGGCTTCGGTAAAATAGTCGAAGGTACCGGAGTCGGTTCCCGGTCCGTAAAGGTTCAACTCTCGGTTGGGGAACTCGGCACGTACCTGCGACCAATTGGTAATTCGACCTTCGGATTCCGGTTCCCAAATGGTCCTGAGTTCTTCTACCGTGAGGCAGCTAGCCCAATCGTTGTTGGGATTGACGGTCACCGAGAGCCCATCGTAAGCAATCGGGAGTTCCACGAATTCAATACCGTTTTTTTGGCAGGCTTCTATCTCTTCGGGGCTAATTGTGCGCGAGGCATTGGATATATCTGTTTCGCCGGCACAGAATTTTTTGAAGCCACCACCGCTACCAGACACGCCAACGGTTACGCGAACGTCGCCGCGGTGTTTTTTCTGAAACTCTTCAGCCATGGCTTCCGAGATGGGGAAGACGGTGCTGGAACCATCTATCTCAACTTGTCCAGATAGTTGAGAATCACCACCGGCGGCGGTTTGGGTGGCACCTTCCCCATTGCCAGCAGTATTGTTGCCGGGTTGGTTGCCGCCGCAAGCGGTTAAGGTTAAGGCCGCGATCGCCACAGAGGCTAGGATGGGTTTGGAAGGGGGTAACGTGCGGAACTTCATAGGGTTTTTCCTCAGCATCAATAGTTGATGAAAATGTGGAACTTTACGATTTTGCTGTCTTCTGGAGTTATGGTTCGCTGCCCACAGCAGCCATGTCGCTGGAAGTTTTCTAATTGAGGACTATCGAGTTCCCTAGTGAATTTGTACCCAACTGAGTTAGATAGCTGTTTTTCAACAGGAAAACCATAGCATCAATCCAGCGCGCAACCAGCCAGTGAAGGTCTTTTAGAGAATCTTGGAACTCCCCCACGCTCGTTTTGTCATTTCGTCAAGCCATGTGACAGCTTGCATGGGAATTTCGAGAAATATTTTTTTCGGAGTGCTGCGAACGCGAAAATTGCACGTTTGAGCTAGGAACACTGCGTTCGGTTTTAACCTTTTTACTCGTTTCCTCCTTGCTGTCATTAACTGCCAGATGGTTGATGGAACTGCCTCGGTGCCTATAACTCAGTATTGTGGCAGGGATTACCGATTTAGCATTTTAAATCAAAGATAGTATGCAAACGTAAAGTTTGGGTTAAGGTGCCCGATCGCTCTATGGCAGAACTACCATTTTTGAGTAGCTATTTTTGGATTGAAGGCGGATCCATAAGTAGTTGTAGAGATTTTCTCTGGTAAATATTTTGAGGGCTTCCCTACAATGGGAACTAAATCGCTCGAACAACAAACAAAAGGTAGAAAAACATGCAGCTGCAGTTATCCAGCTGGCCAGAAGTTGAAGAATATCTAAAGACTTCCTCTGGCATGGTGATTCCCATTGGTTCCACCGAACAGCACGGACCCAACGGTTTGATTGGCACCGACGCTATTTGTGCGGAAGCGATTTCTAAAGGGGTCGGCGACGAAACCGAAGCGTTGGTCGGTCCTACCATTAACGTGGGTATGGCCTTGCACCACACCAGCTTCCCCGGTACGGTTAGTTTGCGACCGAGTACCCTGCTGTTGCTCGTTCAAGACTATATAACTTTTTTAACCAAGGCTGGTTTTACCAAATTTTTCTTTATCAACGGTCATGGGGGCAATATGGCTACCGTGAAAGCTGCTTTTGCTCAAACTTATACCCATTTGAGCGAGTTACAGATCCCCAATAGCGATCGCGTTCAATGCCGTTTGGCGAACTGGTTTCTTTGTGGTTCCGTACGCAATTTAGCCAAAGAATTATACGGCGATCGCGAAGGCTCCCATGCCACAGCCAGCGAAGTGGCCGTCACCCAATTTCTCTATCCCGAATCCATCAAAAATGTGGAACTAGACCCGCAACTCCCACCCCAAGATAAAATTTACGGTCCCGATGATTTTCGCCGCCGCCACCCCGACGGGCGCATGGGGTCCGATCCCAGCATGGCTACGCCCGAACAGGGGGAACGCTTTTACAAAGCAGCGGTGCAAGAACTCAGCCAAGCCTATCGGGAATTCTTGCAAGCCGAATAAATCGGTTCGTACAAAGTATTTCGTTCTCGATAGGGTCGGTTCGCAGAGGTACAGGCAGCTTGTAATTGTTCTACAGACATACAAGTACCGCCCTGTGCCCCGGCCATGGTGGTAATATGTTCTTCCATCAATGTACCGCCAATGTCATTACAACCCCAGCGCAACGCTTCCGTTGCCCCTGCCAGTCCTAGTTTGACCCAACTGGGCTGGTGGTTGGCAATCCAGTTGCCCAGGAAAATCCGCGAGACTGCCGTCAGCAATAAAATATCTGCCAGCACCGGCTGGTCGCGACCCACCCGACGGCGCAATGCTGGTGGTGCCTGTTCGCCTACAAAGGGCAAGAGAATAAACTCAGTAATGTGGGCGGGATAGTTGCGGGCAACGGCTTTTTGTTGTAACGCGCGCAAGCGTTGCAAGTGCTGCATTTGCTGTTGGGGGGTTTCTATGTGAGCGCACAGCATGGTACTGGTGGTAAAGACACCCACCGCCAAAGCTGCTTCCACAATATCCAACCAAGTTTGGGTATCGATTTTTTCCGGGCAAATCACCCGACGCACCTCATCCACCAAAACTTCTGCCGCCGTACCGGGCATGGAACCTACGCCGGCATCGTGCAAAGCAGCGATGGTTTCCTGGTAGCTAATGCCATCTTCGCGGGCGATAAATTGAATTTCCTGAGGGGAAAAAGCGTGGATGTGGAGTTGGGGAAAGGTTTGCCGAATGGTCTTGACAAGATTCGTATAATATGCTAAAGAAGTCCCTTGCAATTTGGCTTGGGGATTCAATCCCCCTTGGATGCAAACTTCGGTAGCGCCGCGCTGTATCGCCTCGTCAATTTTGAAACGAATGGTATCTGCATCCAGCCAGTAAGCGCCTTCTTTGCCTTCATCGCGGCGAAAGGCACAAAAGCTGCAGTGCTGCTCGCAAATATTGGTAAAGTTGACGTTGCGGTTCACTACATAGGTAACCGTATCGCCGGCTTGGCGCTGCCGTAGCATATCGCTGGTTTGGCGAATGGCTTCTATTGTATCGCGATCGCGTTGTTGCAAAAGAATTTCGCCCTCTGCCGAAGAAATATCTTCCCCAGTCAGGGCACGTTCTAGAATTTCAGCAACGCTGCCCGTAATGTTCGCTTCGGTTAATGCTGTCATGGGTGTAGCTCCTTCGTTTTAGCCACATTTGCCTTCTTTTATGCTAGCGTTGTTGCTTTAAGAAGCTAGCAGGCGTTGGGCAATTTGACGATCTAATTTGCCCATGGGGTAATCTGGCAGTTGCTGTAAAAATACCCAGCGGGGAGAACCATCCGCTTGGCTGGCAGGTTGACCGTCTATCCAATGACAGCGATACACGTGCAGGGTGACGCGAAAGTGGGTATAGGCATGTTGTAGCACTGCGATCGCATTTTGTACCTGTACTTGACAATTGAAGTGCGTTTGTAGCTGTTGGGGCAACAATTCCGCCGCTTTTTCAGGCTGTTCGGTTGTAAAATTGGGAAATTCCCACAATCCACCCAACAATCCCTGTTTTTGCCGTTGCCGAATCAAAACCGTATTTTGGTAAGACATTACCGCCGCTACCATCGTGTAGTGGGGTTTTTTGCTTTTCGGCGGTTTCACCGGGCGTTGTTCTTGCAACCCCAGTGCATAGGCTTGGCAAACTTCCCGCAAAGGGCAAATCAAACAACGGGGATTTTGCGGAGTACAAATGGTTGCCCCCAAATCCATCCAAGCTTGGTTGTAGGCAGCCGCTTGCCCAGCTACCAAATGCTGGTTTGCTAGTTCCCAAAATTGGCGATCGCTTTGGGGATTGCCAATGGGTTGGTCGATATTAAATACTCTAGCCAAAACCCGCCGCAAATTGCCATCGATGGCTACTTCGTCGCGACCAAATCCGATAGAAGCGATCGCAGCAGCGGTATATTGCCCAATACCTGGGAGTTTTTGCAATTGTTGGGGATCGGTAGGTAGCTTTCCTCCGTACTCTTTTACCACTTTTTGGGCGGCAGCGTGGAGATTGCGCGCGCGCGAATAATATCCCAATCCTTCCCAAGTTGTCAATACTTCCTGCAAATCGGCTTGGGCTAAATCTTCAATGGTGGGAAATTTTTCCATCCACCGGTGAAAATAGGGAATGACAGTTTCTACGCGGGTTTGCTGCAGCATGATTTCCGAAACCCAGATGGCGTAGGGATGGGGGTGGTTTCGCCATGGTAAGTCTCGCTGGTGGGTGGCGTACCAATTTAGCAGGGTTTGGGCAATGGTAGTAGGCTTCCTGGGTGTGGGGGCATGGGAGCTACCGGGCATGGGAGCTTGGCAGTTTGGTGTTCCTTTAGCTATTGAAAAATGTATCACAGCTTTACGATGGATGGTGAAAGATTATGCGATGTTGAATTATGAACGAACAACTATGGCTGTCGGCCGTGTCAGAAAATCGCGCGATCGCAGTTATCCGCGCTGGGAGCTACCAACAGGGATACCAGATGGCAGAAGCGGTGATTCGTGGCGGTATGCGTATGGTGGAAATTGCTTGGAATAGCGATCGCGCGCCGGAGTTAATTCGAAGTTTACGTTCGACATATCCCAATTGTGTTATTGGGGCAGGAACGCTGTTTGCTTGCGAGGATGTGCGCGGTGCCATTGCTGTAGGAGCGCAGTTCTTGTTTGCCCCTCACTTTGAAGAAAGCATGTTGCGGGAAGCGAGAAAACATCAAGTTCCTATGATTCCAGGGGCGCTAACGCCCA
Source organism: uncultured Geitlerinema sp. (assembly GCA_964477525.1). Lineage (GTDB taxonomy): Bacteria > Cyanobacteriota > Cyanobacteriia > Cyanobacteriales > PCC-9228 > PCC-9228. The sequence continues at coordinate 45,281 of CAYZHY010000011.1, forward strand.
ACGAAATTGTGAAGGCGTGGCAGGGAGGAGCGAGTTCTGTGAAGGTATTTCCGGCGGCTTCGTTAGGAGGGGCTAACTATATTGCTCGCTTGCAAGAGGTGTTGCCGGAGATTCCCCTGATTCCTACAGGTGGCGTTACTGTGGAGAATGCTTGCGATTTTCTCGATGCTGGTGCTGTTGCGGTGGGATTATCTGGTAGTTTGTTTCCCAAGCAGGTTTTGGAGGCGGAACATTGGGAATCGATCGCCCAACTTTCGGAAGCTTTGGTGAGTTCTATAACCCAATGACGGCGATTTATAGCAATTTTGTTTATAATTACTATATAGAGAAAATTGATTTTTTGTTGGTTGTTGGTGGCAACCTGTATGGGCTTGACATTTGCCTTCGTTAAGATGGGCGATCGCCAACGAGGATATTTTTTCTTGTTTTCGATTTTTATAAGTTTTTACAAGTTAAAATGTTACGCTCGAAATTTTGGCTAGAGGGGTGAGAAAAGTTGCTTGAACGATTTTTTGGGAAATCAAATCATTGGCAACGTTGGGGCGTTTCCCTGGTTTTGGGTAGTTTGTTGGCGGCGATGCCAGCGATGTCAACAGGGGAAGCGATGGTTCGGGCGGAAGGTGCGATCGCGCAAAAGATGGAACGCCTCAAGAATACAGATAAGAAATGGTTGGAGATCGACCTCATCAGGCAGCGGTTGATTGCTTGGGAGGGGAACCAACCGGTTTATGCGGTGGTGGTTTCTACGGGCAAGGCATCTACGCCAACACCGCCAGGGATTTTTGCCATTCAATCCAAACATCGCTATGCCAGAATGCAGGGGGCAAATTACGATATTTCTAAGGTTCCTTATACAATGTACTATTATGGCGGTTATGCCATTCATGGGGCTTTTTGGCACAATCGTTTTGGCACGCCTGTCAGCCACGGCTGCACAAATGTGGCGGTCGATCGCGCGCAATGGTTTTTTGAATGGGCTTCTGTGGGCACCCCGGTGATCGTTCACGATGAGAGAGATTGGTAATTTCTGGTTCGATACCTATTCTCAATAGATTTTGGCTTTGAAATTCCTACCAGGATAGGGACAGTAAATTTTTTTGACAACTGGGGATTGATTTGGGAGAAATTTTGACATATAATATAGAAAATGGGAATAGTGTCTTCAATTTGAAAATTTCGTCTATTCCCATTATCTAAAAGTGTCTACTAATAGAATACCATATTTGGGGAAATTGTGGGAAAAAATTTCGCTTTTTTTCGTTTCTATGAGGGAAAAACTCAATCAAATCGTCGTCAGTCTATTTAACCTGCAGAATATCGGTCAAATATGACCGTAAAATCAATCCCAATTTAAGAAAACAGGGATATTACTGCAACTGCAAGACAATTTGATTTTCCACCAAAGTATCTAACATCAGCAAATCTTCCACTGTTACCCGCAGAAACCGCTGTTCGTCTACCCAGAAACGCACCTTAATGCGATCGCTTCCGGGATGGGCAGGCGGATCGAGTTTGGCAATTTGCCGGGCACCTTCGCGGTCGTTGAGCGGTTGTACGGTAGGCGCGCTGCCAGCTGTGGTAGGATTGGATTTGGGGCTCGTTACCAAGCGATCGCCATCAAAATAAACTTCCATACCGCCGGTTTCGGTGCCCAACTCACCCAAAACCAACTCAATGCTGGGTTGGTTGCTAACAGAAGCTCCCAAAACCAACTCCACGGGTTCCGACATGGGATAGGGTTGCCCGGCTTTTACGATGGGATGCCAGTTGTGCTGCTCTTGTCGGCGATCCCAGTAGCGAATGCCGTAGCTGTGGTACAGAAAATCCTTGACTTCCATCCCCTGCATCAATTGTAAAGCCCCCGTCGCGATCGCGGTCATGGGTTGTTCGCTGCGAATTCGATCGCGATCGAAATAGGTTTGTACCCAATCTTGCACCGCCGGTATTTGTACCGTGCCTCCTACCATCAACACCGCTTCGATATCTTCGGTGTCAACCCCCTGGCGACGTGCTTGTTGCAAAACCTGTTCCATGCACTTATCCAACTGCTGGAAAAACTGGTGTTTTTGCAAAATTTCCTCGAAGGTTTCCCGATTCAGCTTGAGTTGGTAGCTGTCTAACGTCTCGTCGTCGAAATAGACTTCTTCTGCTTCCGATTGCATGGAAAGTTCAATTTTGACCCGTTCCGACAAACGAGTCAGCAAGGGCGTTTTGTCAATGCCTTGGGTTTCGGCAAAATAATCCACCAACCAGTTATCAATATCGCCACCGCCTAGATTTAAACCAGCTTTCGCCAAAACGCGCGCTATTTTGGGTTTTTGGGCGGATTTTTCCCCAAACATTTTCTCTCCCCATTTGAGGATAAACCCAGTAAATTTCTTGCTGGCAGATTGGTCCAACTGGACCAGGGAAAGGTCCAACGTACCGCCTCCAAAGTCTACCACCAACAACAAATCGCGATCGCTGGAAGCATATCCCAAAGCAGCAGCCGTGGGTTCGTCAAGCAAACGTACTTGGTCTACCTGCAACGATTGGCAAACATTGCCCAACCAATACCGGTAAGACTCAAAACTATCCACAGGAACGGTTAATACCAGCGATTCCACCGGTAGCTGAATTTGACGCAAAGAAGAAACCAATTGGGAGAAAAACCAACTTCCCACCCGTTCGAAATTCACTTGTTCGCCATCCAGTTCCGGCAAAAATCCCTGTACGTCTTGACCGATACCCCGTTTGAAGCCACGGAAAAAACGCGGATCGCTTTTTAAGTCCAAACCGCGATCGCGCACAGCTTGACCCACGACAACTTGGCCTTGGCTGGCATCTTCTACATAAACCAAACTCGGCACCAACGGGGCCGTTTGGTGCATTTGCCAAGTAATTTCCGGCAATTTAACGGTTTCCGATTGTTGGGTGGCTTGATTCCAACGGGCAATAACTGTGTTGCTGGTTCCAAAATCGATAGCGATGGTCATGCTTGTGTTGAACTATAGGCTTTTTGTTACCGACGTTTTGGGAGCTAGCACCAAAAATACTCAATTCCAAACTATACACGATCGTACTATTGCGAACAACCGCGCCCAACTGTTAGGCTTTTTATCTGCTCGCTGCCAGGGGCAACTAATTTCACGACACCGTTTTCGTTTTTAACCCATCCAGTAGCTTCAACAATGGTTTCTGGTTGGTTGGCAGTGGAGGATGGTTTCAATGTATCGGAACGCCCTACCATTTCTAGGGGTTGTTCGTCCAAACGCCAGTCAAGCCAACTCGATGCTTGGTTGTTTGCCAACTCGTCTGGTGTTGGGGGTAAGTTTTCCCTGCCAGAAATGACAAATTCGCTTCCCAAACTGCGATCGCAAGCCGAAGCAATCACAGGGGGTTGCCTGTTGATTTTCGCTTCAATGCCCAACAGAGATACGGCGTGTTGATGCTTACAGTGCCATTGAATTGCGATCCGAGTTCCGATTACGAAGAGGGATAGCAAGCGATCGCTTCTTTTGGCGGTCGCTTCTTTTATTGCATTAAGAGCGATTTTTTTGTTGTACGATAAGAACCTTTGCTGGAAATAGGAAATAGAGTAGTTAGATTGAGGGATGTCCAAAACTAGCTTATTAGTGGATGTAAAAGCTGAAATCCCCTCATGGCTGGGGAAATACACTCGTAGTTTTTGTTTGGATTTTATATTCAGAAATCGTCGAAGCTCTCCGAATTTTAGCAATGTTATTATATAAGTCTTCAATTAGTAACAAATACTTTTTAAGTATTGTATCTTTAATTGTTTATTATAACACTTTAAATTTTATTTTTAGGATTTATATCTTAAAGCTGTAACCCCCTAAATGGGAAAGATTCAGCGTTTTGAATAGTTTATAATATAATAAAAAAGACTTTCTATATAATGGCTTACAAAAATTTTGTTAACCATCTATAGAAACGAAATAATATTTAAACTATAGCTGCATGGATATTAGGTATCCATTGTTAGGAAAACTCTCTTTTTGAGGGTTGGCAAATCTGTTAGTGTGTGTTCTAATGGTAATTAGATGGTAAAAAAAAGAAGCACCTGCTTCCAGATGCTTCTTCTAGTCGGGATTTTGAACCCCTTTCATTCATGATAGGAGTTTCACACTCCTGATACTAAGGGCAAGGTTTAAGTCCCGTTGCCATCAATAGCTGTGGTTTGGTAGCAGCCAAACCACAGCTCTTAAGTCGAGCTGCTTTAAACGGAGAAAAATGTTCAATTTTATTGTACCACATCAACCGAACCAGAAACCACTAAAATTCCTAGTTCGATTGGGAAAAAAGTGTTTTAAGGTGATTCAGATCCTAAGTCCCCTAGTAGGCTTAGTGCGAAGCTTTAAGCTACTTTGGGAACTTTATCGAAACCTGGATGCCTGACTGAATTTGTCCGGTGGTTGAGCCATTCCTAGCGCTTGACCACCCATGCCCGAAGACCGCAGCCCAACAGCGCCTTGGCTGCTGGGGGGCGAACGGGAGCGAGCCACCCTGCCGCCTAGGGGCTGTATTGGCTGTGGGCTTTCGGGTGACTGCTATTCGGTCAAACAAAAACATCTTTTATCCTGAACATACCGCGCAGACATATTCTCCAGGAATCTTTGCTCCTGGGGAACCGGGAAAACGAATTGTCTAGTGAGGGATGTCGTATTCTCGCCAAAAATCCTCGTCGATATCACTACTGCCAACGCGATTGCGGGAACCGTTGCGAGAACCTTTACCTTTGGCGATCGCTTTTCCTTTCCGATAGAGATATCGCCCGAGTCCAAATTTGGCTCCCTTGCATTTGAATAGAACGAACAGTCGTATTGGGCGGTCGATCGATAGTAGGAATGTTTCCAGGGGGAATGGCTGACGAAGGAGGCATAGCTCCTTGTGCGCCAGCTGGGGTAGGGCTGGCATCCACCAAGGCTTGCGATCGCAGAGTGATATCGCGAAAAAGACCGGTGGGGCTGTTTTGACGTTCGGGAAATTGAAACGTGAAATTATTGCCATCTATCTGCACCGTTGCTTGTTCTATGGCACCTAATACGACATTTCCAGGATTGGCAGTGAGGGTTCCCCCCAACAGTTCGATATCGCCGCCAATTAGAGCAAGGGTTTTCCTGGGAGGAACCTGCAAGCCAGTTTGCCCGAGACTGCGTATAATGGGTGCAAATTGAGGAACAGCTACAGATAGCTGGTGACCGGGACCGCGTACTTGAATGGTTCCGGGATTTTGACCCACTTGCAAACCCACGGGAACGTTGACTGACAGTATAGGAGTGGACTGATTTTGGGTGGTAAATTCCCATCCATCGGCAAACTGGATGCTGTTGGCTGTGCTGGCAACAAAGGAACCGCCGATATCCAAACGGGCGTTTTCTCCGAAGACAATGCCGTTGGGGTTGAGTAGAAATAAGTTGGCTGTACCGTTGGCTGCTAATACACCGTCGATGGTGGAAATGCGATCGCCGGTAACGCGCGTAATAATATTTTGTATAGAAGCAGCGTTATCAAACTTAGCAGACTGACCGGTGAGTACGGAAAATTCTTGAAAGCTATGAAAAAGATTGCTGCCGGCTTGGGTCCCGCCGTCGATAGTGAGGGTATTGGTTTCGTTGGTTACTTTAGAGTTTTGCGGCAGAGTTTGGTCGGGAACGATTTGGGCTGTAGCCACCGAACTTCCAACCAATGCCCACCACCAAACCGAAAATCCCGCTACAGGCAAACAAAGATGGGAAAAGGGAAAGTAAGCAAATTTCATTGATTTGACCGGGTTCTTGACAACAAGGGGATAGTTTCTTGTCCGATCGTTCGATCGCACTACTTATTTTATCTGTATCTCGACAATTTCGCGATCGCTTTTCCAAATTTGTTGTTGTGATAGGGCAAAAACAACCACAACGGACGTATGGAAGGGGGAGAACACCCAGCACTACCAAGATATTTATTGTTGGGAACGATCGTGCGAACAACTGTGGGATGTGTTGGCCTGGGTAAGCGTGTCGTTACTGCGGGCAGGAGCAACTAATTTCACGACACCGTTTTTCTTTTTCCGCCAACCTCTCGCCTCGACAATGGTTTCTGGTTGGCTAGTAGTGGAAGGTTTCAGCATATCGGAACTTTCTGCTACCTCTAAGTTTTCCTCATCTAACCGCCAGTCTAGCCAACTCGATGCTTGGTTGTTTGCCAACTCCTGTGGTGTCGGGGGTAAGTTTT
>CAYZHY010000012.1:0-12904 GCA_964477525.1 uncultured Geitlerinema sp.
AAGGCATACAATCTTATAAAAAAAGCGATCGCGCCCCTCATAGCAAGGGAAACGCGATCGCTTTTTTGTGGGAAAGTGGAGCCGAGCAGAATCGAACTGCTGTCCAGGCAGGTTATTCACCCTTCGCTCTTTCACAGGCTTAGCCCTTCTTACCCTCAGGGCAGGGGCCATCCTTTATCCCGGAATGGCTGGGATCTCTGGTTTAGTTTCTTTGCTAGCTAACAGACCAGAGACCGTTAGCTAGCGCATCCGTTGGGTTTTACCCGTAGCCCTTAACGGAGTCGGACTACGAGTGCTCGCACCTGTATCTAGGTTTTAGGCAACAGTGGCTGCCTTGCGAGCGAAAGGAACGATGTTGTTCGCACTTACATTTTGTGAACCTTTGATTTACGAGAGGAGGTTCGCTCTCGGCCTGCATCACGAAGTGGATTTTGCCTGCCTGTCGAAACCATTACGGCCCCATGTGGCTAGGCAACGTGCTGCATCGTTCCTTGTTTTCATTTTCATTATAACCAAATTTACCGGTTTGCGATCGCATTAACCCCCCGAATTGGAGGTTTTTGGTGGCGAAAATTCCGAAAAATTTGGGTTCGGTCTTGCCGAAAGCGGTAGAAACTGCTTGGATAGAAACGAGACGATCTCTATCATGGCTAGATTCAGCGAACATTGAAACTACTTTGCCTTAGCAACGGTCACGGAGAAGATGCGATCGCCGTTCGGATCTTGCAACAACTGCAACAAAACCCTAGCTGTCCGGAAATCGGTGCTTTGCCGATGGTAGGCGAAGGAGATACCTATTCCCAACTGTCGGATGTTTCCATTGTGGGTCCGGTGCAGTCCATGCCATCGGGAGGCTTTGTTTACATGGACGGCAAACAGTTCTGGCGAGATATCCGCAGCGGTTTGCTAAAATTAACCTGGCAGCAATTTCGCGCCATGCGCCGCTGGGTCCGTCCCGATGGTGTAATTTTGGCAGTTGGCGATATTTTACCGTTGCTGTTTGCTTGGTTGAGCGGCGTTCCCTATGTTTTTGTCGGTACGGCCAAATCGGAATACTACCTGCGCGATGAGTCCGGTTGGTTGCAGCGAAAACAGTGGGGAAGCGATCGCTTTGCCAAATGGACAGGTTCGGTTTATTTGCCTTGGGAACGCTTTCTCATGAAACGGCGCCGCTGTCGCGGTGTTTTTCCCCGGGATGGTCTGACCACGGAAATTTTACAAAAACATAGGGTACCTGCCTTAAATCTTGGCAATCCCATGATGGATAATTTACAACCAACGGAACTGCTTCCCAAAACTGCTGAAGAAGTCGAAGAAATTGAAAAACAGCGATCGCTGACCTTAGCTTTACTACCGGGTTCGCGTCCTACCGAAGCGCAAAACAACTGGAATACCATTCTCCAAGCGGTCACCTGCTTGCAAAGTGCTTGGGACGAACGACCGATTCTGTTTGTAGCGCCAATTGCTGCTGGTGTCAGTAGCGACGGTTTTCGGGAAATCCTAGATAATTTTGGTTGGACGGAAACTCCTGAGGCGCCAGTCCCCTCTCCCTTGGAAAACAAAACCACATGGATCTACACCCAAGAGAAAGCCACGTTGGTTTTAACCCCAGATGCCTACCAGGAATGTTTGTGGCTGGCAGATATCGCCATTGCCATGGCAGGAACCGCCACCGAACAGTTTGTAGGATTGGGAAAACCGGCCATTGCTATTCCTGGCAAAGGACCGCAGTTTACCCCTGCTTTCGCCGAAGCACAAAAACGCTTGTTGGGAGACTCTTTGCTGTTAATCGAACAACCCAGTCAAGTAGTTTCTCTGGTGGTGGAATTGCTGCAAGACCCGGATTGGTTGCAAGCCATTGCCGATAACGGTCGCCGTCGTATGGGAACCCCTGGCGCTAGCGATCGCATTGCTAGCTATTTGATGGAACATTTGGTGGTAGCGCCAACGCCACAATCAAACAGCTACAATACGCCATGAAAAAAGATGTCTGATAATAGGTTTCGTTCGTATGGTATATCCCAAACCTCCCTGGACGCTCAAAGGTTTTGTTGTCGGTACCCTCCATTGGATAGACTCGGCGTCCGTGCGATCGCTGCTGCCTTCAGAATGTCAAATTGTGGAAATTTGGCCTGGAAAAACGCTAGCGAACATTTACCTGGCTAAATACGAAGCTGGTTCTAGTTTAACCTATAGCGAACTCATTATTTTTCCCGCTTTGATTCGCGATCGAGGAAACCAGAAAGGATACCAAGGAGGTTGGGTTTCTCATATTTATGTAGATAACCCCGATTCTGTGGCTGGAGGTCGAGAAATTTGGGGATTGCCCAAAGAAATGGCCGAATTTACTTGGGAAAGTAGCGATCGCCAAATGGTCACCGTTCGTCAGGGAAAGCAAACTTTATTGCGTCTTCGTTATCGGCGGTCGTGGTTGCCTTTGCCATTGCGAGGCAAATTTCACAGTTATAGTATTCTAGAACCAGCCTTATTGCGATTTGCGATCCGGTTTCGCAGTTGGATGGGTTTGGTGGGCAGTACTTTAGAGATTCCAGAAAGCAGTCCTTTGGCGAAATTGCCCTTATCCCAACAAAAATTAACCTATCGTTGCTCTACCGCACAGCTAATCGTTGACGCACCGGAAAATATAGGCAGCAGCCAGTTTTCCCGACAGACAGCGATCGCGTCTTGACTGTTATTTACCTCCCCAGTAAAATCGCTGCTAGCTTTCGATCTTCTTCTATACGCCATGCCGACCAATTTAAATCACTTGCTACCAGCGGCGCTGGCAAAAATAGGATTGCTTTCCCCAGCAGAACTAGCTTGTAAAGGGAGTACGTCTAAAATATCCATTTGAGCGCAATATTTTAGATCTTCATACCGTTGCAAACGTAACAAGCGTTGACCGTGACTGGAGCATTCCATCAGTTGTGGTAGTTGGTTGTCCCACTGGCAGTATAAGGCATGAGCGGCGATCGCTTCGTCGTTGCCGGCGATATTGGCAAGGGAAGATTGAGTGGCTTGCAACCAGCCATCGATAATGGCACCAGCACATGCAGTATCTTCGAGGGAGTAACTACCTTCCCAGCCAGAACCGACAATCCACAACGTTTCTGGTTGTTTTTGTACCACGTAATCCACCACCACTTGCCGGTTTACCAAAGCAGCGGCGATCGCCGTTGGGGCAGCCTTGATTTTTTGTAAAGCACGGGTACCGTTGGTGGTACTTAAAAAAATGCGACGTCCGCGTACCTTTTCTGGAGTACAATCTAAAGGAGAATTGCCTATATCGCAGCTCGAAACTTGACGGCCGCCACGTTCGCCAGCCCGCAGTCGCTGGTTGGCTGGGATGGATTCGCTCGTTTGCATCAGCAACTCGATATCGGAAAAGGCCTGTACGGCTTGTGCACCAGCCGATAAAGCGGTTGCCATGGTAGTGGTGGCACGCAAAACATCAACCGCAATGGCACAGTCAGGGATGGGTTCGTTGGGAGTGAGTTCGGGGGTATGATAAACGAATAATTGCACAAAAACCTCTTTTTTGATGGGGATCTCCACAAACCCCTCCTTGCTATGAGGGGAAAATGCAACCAGTTCTACATGACAGCTAATTCTATATTATTTATACCGATCGCTGACAACCCGTCAAGTTGGCGAATTCTTCTGATGGCTGTACGGCTATAATTTTGGTTGCTATTCATCTTGAGAAATATTAAGCATTTCTTACGTATTTATACCCAAGTTCCAGAAATTGAGTTATCTTAATCGGTTGAAGAAAACATAGTGATGGTACAGTTAAAAAAAGATGCTTTTTTGTAAGAATCTGGAAAAGATAGCTAGATAAGCCCTACATTTGCTACAACTGCAGGTGGTTTCTCAGTCCTCATGGAATGGGGAGAGAATGCCCGACAAATTGACTTGCGTTCTTTTTCCCTGACTCCGAAAAATTACGGTTGCTCAAACTGTCCAGGCAAGGGTAAGCTAAAAGAGTTATCGTTTAGAGGACTCGAGGACAACCACGCCTGCTAACGTTCCGCACAACAGCAGTAGCGATAAAAGCGATCGCGAAATTCCGATGCTGTTACCCAATTGCTTAGGGGACTAAGTGCAACCAGAAAAGAACAATTCCCCGACAACAGGAAATGACACACTACGAGACAGTCGTTTCGGATAAAAAAGAGTGGGTTGGTCTCACTGGAAATTTTCATTTAGGGGAATGGGGAAGTTTCCTTTGGTTGTATCTTACAGGCACCTAAGGCTTAAAAATAGCTGGTAAAAAACAATGGTCAATTCTTTAGAAACTGAAATTAATTGGCAAAAAGTTCAAGCAGTCTGGTTGTGGCAAGTATCTTTCCTATTCACTATGATTTCGCTATGATAGAGTCTCTGTCTGGGATGTCATATTTTATGATTCACTCCCCACAAAAGCAGCAACCATCGGATGCAAACCTGCTCTACCAACAAATTTGTTCGACAATCGTGCATCCACCAGATGAGAATTCTTTGCTATCCACGATTGCTGAACTCGTGGGGAAGTGGTTTGGTGCGGATATATGTCTGATTGGTGTGGCATCTACATCCAGTATGGCAGCAAGTGCGGCAAGTATTTCTCATAGCGAACGGGAAATTCACCCAATATACACCTATCGTTGTTCGCCCATCGATGAGTCAGTTTTTCCCGATTTAACGACTTGGCAAGAATCGATCCAAGAAGATCCTTTGGTGATTTCTGACTTGCAACAATCAGAGCGACAATACCAGGAAAGATTCTCGCAGAAGAGCCAGTCTTTCCCTAGGGCTATTTTAGCAACCAAAACTGAATTTCAAGGGGAAGAAAACGGGGTGGTGGTACTGATGAGATTTCAACCATATTGCTGGCAAGATGAGGAAATTGACTCGCTGAAAATGGCTGCCGATCGCATTGCGATCGCCATTTTCCAAATGCAAGTCCAGCAACAGACCGAGATAACGACACAGTATCACTCGATTATTGCCGATCTGACCCAAGCCGTGCATAACTCCTGGCAACTAGAAGATATTTTCCAACTTGCTACAGAAGGGATTCTCAAAGTTTTGCAGATGGAGCAGGGACAGATCCTGTTGCTGAAATATACCACCCCCCAACTATCTACAACTCGTTACAGTACAGAAACGGCTAGGGAAACTGCTTCTCAACCCAACCAATCTTCCCCATCGACTCAAGATTCGCCAAGATTGTCCATGCCGCAAAGCAAAGCCACCGTGGTTTGTGCCGAGTCTCGCAGCCACAACCAGGATAACCAGCAGAGTTGGGTCGATACCAGCTTCACCGCTTCCGATTGTTATTGGTGCCAACAAGCTTACATGAAAGCACCAGAAGTTTTAGCGATCGCCGACCAACGTACAATTTTAGGCAGCCATCCCCAAGAGTGCATTGCACCCATTTTCGACCCTCACAAGTTTCCCGCTTTAGCCTTGGTTCCTCTGGTTGGCGCTCAAAACGAAGACACTCGCGAACATCCTTCCGTTTTAGGATTCGTAGCACTGCAACATCCCGAACCCAGGGGATGGCGCACTGACGAACTGGATTTCTTGCAACTCATTGCCGCACAGTTAAGTACCGCTATCATACACAATCAAACCCTAACCTCCGTGCAAGCTTTGGTGGAGAAACGCACAGCTCAACTGCAACGTAGCCTAGAAGTTCAAGCCAAACTGTACGAACAAACCCGCAAACAAGTCGATCAACTGCAACGCCTCAACCGCCTCAAAGACGAGTTCGTGGATACCATGTCTCACGAACTGAAAACCCCCCTGACCAGTATGAAACTGGCGATTCGCATGTTACGCCAACCCAACCTTCCCCCAGAAAGGCAAGCTTTGTATCTGGACATTCTAGACAAACAGTGGCAACAAGAACACAAACTGGTTAACGACGTACTCACCCTACAGCGATACGAATCCCAACAAGTTGAAATCCAAGAGTTGCAGTGGATCGACCTAGCCAGCACTCTGGAAGAAGAAGCAGAACAATTCCACCAAAAATGGCAGCAAAAAGGTCTAACCCTGGCCGTGACTATTTCTCCCAATCCTCTATATATCCATACAGAATCGGAAAACTTCCAAAGCATTCTCAGCGAACTGCTAACCAATGCTGGTAAATATTCCCACCAAAACACGACCACCGAACTGCAGGTAACTACCCAGGTAGAAGACGGCCAAGAGCAAGTGGTTTTGCAGGTAACCAACTACGGCAACGGCATCGGTGAAGAAGATATACCCCACATTTTCGAGAAATTTCGTCGCGGTCAAGGAGTCACCGAACAAGCCATCGCTGGAACCGGTTTGGGATTGGCCCTGGTGAAATGTCTGGTAGAACACCTTGACGGCAATATTACCGTTAGCAGTTCCCCTTGCCAAAACCAAGACGAACAGTGGCAAACTTGTTTTACCGTGACCTTGCCGCAGCTATATAATGGTACGTAAAAAGAAGTTGATGTTATCTATCCCTAGCTTCCAAAATTTCGCTTAGTGTAGAGTGGTAAGTTGGTTAGCATATACGCAGATATTTCGTGGTGAAGCCTCTACACTGGCAAAAATATAAATATTCTCCCCTCGGTCGCCAAGCGGAAATTTTTTCTACTGCGGCCAAATTTCTGTTTTTTCTATGGACCGATCGCAAACTGGGGAAAAATTCTGTTTCTCGCAAAAAACAGCGATCGCAGTGGCTGGTCCAGAAGCTGCTGGATTTGGGACCAACGTTTATTAAAATTGGGCAAGCACTGTCTACTCGTGCTGATTTACTACCGCGAGAGTATGTAGAAGCTTTGGGAGGATTGCAGGATCGAGTGCCTTCCTTCCCCCCCGAAGAAGCGATCGCGCTGGTAGAAGCTGAGTTAGGCAGTTCTATTTATTCTTTATACCGCGAATTTGACCATTATCCCATAGCCGCTGCTAGTTTGGGTCAAGTCCACAAAGCCAAACTACACACTGGGGAAGATGTGGTGGTCAAAGTACAGCGACCCGGCTTGGAATACCTATTTCAATTAGATTTTCAAGCCTTGGGAAAATTAGTGCGTTTTTGCCACCGCTACCTGCGATGGACCCGGCAATACAATCTAGAAGCCATTTACAACGAATTTTTTAACATTCTCTACCAAGAAATTGACTACATTCAGGAAGGCAGAAACGAAGAACGATTTGCGGAAAACTTCCGCGATTACGAAGGGGTCATGGTTCCCGGGGTATATTGGCGCTATACGACAACCAAAGTTTTAACCGTTGAATATATTCCTGGCATTAAAATTGACGATAGCAAAACCATTGAAGATCGTGGATTGGACACAACAAAAATTAATGAAATTGGCATTAGTTGCTACCTGAAACAGCTTTTGGTAGATGGCTTTTTTCAAGCGGACCCCCATCCTGGAAACTTAGCCATCCATCCAGAAACCGGTAGCATCATTTTCTACGATTTTGGCATGGTTATCGAGGTCAATCCCCTCAACCAACAGGAAATGTTGCGAACCCTGTTTGCGGTTTTGCGGAAAGATACCAACGAAGTGGTGGATACGTTGGTGGCGATGGGATTGTTGGAACCCATGGGGGATATGAAACCAGTACGGCGGCTGGTGGCGTTTCTGTTGGATAAATTTACGGAAAAACCGATTGATTTTCAAGCTTTTGGGGAAATCAAACAAGAATTGTATGTCATGTTTGAAAAGCAGCCTTTCCGCCTGCCGCCGGAGATGACGTATATTTTAAAAGCTTTGACCACCTTGGATGGAATTGCGCGATCGCTCGATCCAAAATACAATTTGGTAGCTTCAGCCAAACCATTTATTAAAAGTTTAACGGGACTTTCCTCTACACAAAAAACTGGTAGCAATATCGTGCGAGAAGTAGCAATGCAAACCAGGGATTTTGTGCGTTCTCGCTTTAACCAACCCAGCAAAGCCGAAATCATTTTCCAGCGTTTGGACCAACGCATTCAACAGGGAGAATGGGAACTACAAGTACGTTCCATTGAAAGCGATCGCGCTTTCAAACGCCTCAATTTAGCTATCAAAAGTTTAATTTATACTGGCATTGCTGGATTTATTTTTTTAGTCGGTGCCTTTTTAAGTATGCAATCCCTGCCATCTTGGGCAATTTTTGCCTTTGTTATTTCCGGGGTTTTTGTAATTGCTTTGATACGGAATTTAAGTAGACTAGCTATGCGAGAAAGGATGGATAAAATGGTAGAAAAATAATATAAAAAAGTGATTTTGTAGGGTGGGCAATACCCACCCTATCGATTTGCTTATTTAGCCGCGCCCAAAAGCACAAAATCGCTGCATTGCATCACCGGAGAACGAACTTGACCGTTGAGAGGGCATTCTTTGGTGGCACAAAAAGCGCAATTGGCTTCCCGGAAACTATTGCAAATAGTAACCGGAGAGTTGGCACTGCCGCTGAGAGGACAATCGCGGGTCAGGCATTCCGCACAGTTGGCTTGGCGGATGGATTGGTCGGCAGGTACTTGTTCGACTGATGCAACCATGGGTTCTTTCCTCAAAAAGCTGAAAACAAAAGTAAATGTATGTAGCTCATCCGGTAGCCAAACATCCTTTTACCCACAGGCATACAATCTAACTTGGTTGGGAAATAATGCAAGAACAAGGACATTTGACTGTCGGCGAAGCAAAGAAAACGGGGAGAAGATCCAGAAAAATCTACTTTGTATTTTCCAAATGGCAGATATCTCGCCTGGTTTTCTTTATATTATAGATTGTAGGCACCCCATTCTCAAATGTCAATACTTTGGGAAAAATTTTTTACTCTTGTATGTTTTTGCTAAAAATTTGCATTTATTCGCAAACTTGCTAAAGGTTTTCATAAGTTTTTGCTAGATTTTTGCATTTACGGCAGCGATCGCAGCTCTCCCTTATAAGTTATTGCCAAAACTTCCCATCTACGTAACGCTTTTTCCCAGTCCCAATTTCCCCATCTCTGGACCTTTCAACGTCCCCAGCGATCGCTATAAAATAGGAACTATTGGCAAGCCATCAAAACGAATTGGGAGAGAGAAACCTTGGTTAAAATCGTCCGACGGCAATCGGTGGGAATCCAAAACGTCTACGACATCGGCGTACAGAAAGACCATAACTTCTTACTGGCGAGTGGGGAAGTAGCCTCGAATTGCTTCAACAAATCCCACTCCATGGCCTATGGATACGTCACCTACCAGACCGCCTATCTCAAAGCCAACTATCCCATCGAATACATGGCGGCCTTGCTAACCGCCAACAGCGACAACCAGGATAAAGTCCAACGCTACATTGCCACCTGTTTGAACATGGGGATAGCCGTTGAACCCCCAGACATCAACCGTTCTGGCGTAGACTTTACCCCCCTATCCGGTAAAATTCTATTTGGACTCAACGCCGTCCGCAACGTCGGTCACGCGGCGATTTTGTGCATATTAGAATCCAGAGAAAAAGAGGGTCCCTTTCAAAATTTAGCCGATTTGTGCGATCGCGTGGACTTGCGCACCGTCAACCGCCGCGCCTTAGAATCTCTCATCCAATGCGGCGCTATGGATTGCTTGAACAGCAACCGCCACCAACTGCTGGAAGATTTGGGATATGTTATAGAGTGGGCCCATACTCGCGCCCAAGACCGTGCCAGCGGCCAAGGAAGTATTTTCGACTTATTTGGTGACTCCCAAGGCGATTCCCAAGAAGAAACCCCCCAGAAAAAAGGCTTGGAACAAGCACCAAAAGCACCAGAAGTTGCCGATTTTACCCCGCAAGAGAAACTGCGCTTGGAAAAAGACTTGTTGGGTTTCTATATTTCCGACCATCCCCTCAAATCCGCCATGCAATCCTCGCGGCTGTTGGGACCGACAAATTTAAGCGATTTGGAACGGCAGCAAGAAGACGCTTCCATTAGTGCCATTGTCATGCTGAGTGCTGTCAAACCCATTACGACCAAAAAAGGCGATCGCATGGCCATTATCCAAATTGAAGATCTCACTGGCAAAGCCGAAGGCGTAGTCTTTCCCAAAGCTTACGAACGAGTCCAATCTTACCTCAACACCGATGATTCCCTAATGGTCTGGGGAAAAATAGACCGACGGGACGATCGCACTCAGTTAATTATTGAAGATGTGGAACCCATCGAAAAAGTACAGATGTTGATGGTGGAACTGAACCCATTACAAGCAGGGAATATTCAGGAACAGCATCGCCTGCGGACCATTTTACAGGAATATCGTGGCGAAAAAGAGCAAGCCAAAATTCCAGTGGTAGCCGTCGTTTCCGCCAACAACCAACGTCAGTTCGTCCGTTTTGGCAACCAATATCAAGTGAGTTCGGGAGAATCAGCCGCACGCGCGCTAGAATCGGCAGGATTTCCCGCACGCTTGCAGCCTTTGGTTTCTAGTTAGAGAAAATTTAACAGTCAAAACTCCCATGCTCCCATGCTCCCATGCTTCTATATATTACCGCGATCGCCCCACAAAAATATCCCGTACCCGCACTGGTACGCAAGCGTGGGTCATTTGCGCAATTTGAATGGGTTCGCCTTTACCACACATATTGGTCCCGCACTGCATGCGTTCGGAAGCGGGTCCAATGGCATCCACTTGATTCCAAAATTCCGTCGTCGTGGCGCTGTAGGTAACATTTTTTAACATCCCCACCACCTTGCCATTTTTCACCTGCCAAAACGCATCGCCACCAAATTGGAAATTGCGCCGTTGCTGGTCGATGGAAAAACTGCCAATGCCGTCGATGAGGATACCATCTTCCGTATCGGCGATCGCTTGTTCTAAGGTAGCCGTATGGGAACCCCCTTCCGGACCCGGTTCCAATCCCAAATTGGGAATGCGAACCATGGGAACGCTGGACCAACTATCCGCACAAGCACAGCCATTGCTGCTTTCCCTGCCCAGGCGATAGGCAGTTTCTCGGTCGGTGAGGTAATCTACCAACAGGCCATCCTTGACAACGTACCACTGCTGTGCTGGAACCCCTTCATCGTCGTAACCAACCGTACTGCGACCTCCGGGTTGGGTGCGATCGGCGATAAAATTGACCCAAGGTGCGGCATATTGCAAATTATGCAGTTGATCGGTGGTGGCAAAGCTAGTTCCGGCGAAGTTGGCTTCGTAGCCGTAAACGCGATCGAGTTCTGTGGGATGTCCGACAGATTCGTGGATGGTGAGGAACAAATTGGTGGGTTTGAGAATTAAATCGCAGCGTTGGTTGCTTGGTCCTTCTGGCGCGTGTACTTTTTCAATGGCTTCTTGCGCCACCCGGTCTACATTGGCAAGCAAATCGTCTGGCTGTACGTGTTCGTATCCCAAATTTAGGGGTTGGCGGTCGTAGCTGCGCGTTTGTGCGTCGCCGTTGGCAATAGCGGTACAGCTAAATCCGGGATAGGTTCTGGTAATGGTTTGCTGGATCAGGGAACCTTTGGTGGAGGCAAAGGTTTTTTCTTCCCGGGTAAATCGTAGAAACGAATGTGCTTTTTTGATACCGCGATCGCTATAATGAAGCAATCCTTCGTTAATTTGTAGCAGCAACTGTGCCTTGTCGCTAACGGGAACGTTAAATGGGTCAATGGCGATGGGGGTAACGTAACGATCGCGATAAGCTGGTACGGGAACCAAACGAACCGGTTCTTGTTGCGTCAGCCGGCTACCTTTGGCAATTGCGATCGCTAAATTCACCGTTTGGGTAATGGCTTGTGGGGTTTGGTGGTGGCTGGCGGCAAATCCCCAAGCGCCTTGGTAAAGAACGCGCACCCCAAAACCAGAACTAATGCTATCGGCAAGATTGCTTAAAGAACGGTCCCTCGCTTCCAATGTTTGGCGGCGATAGGAGGCAACGCGAATTTCACCGTATTCGCATCCCGACTGGCGCATCAAATCGACGGCGAGGGTGGCGAGTTCGGGTGGGGAGGTTTTGGTGGCGACTTGTACCATAGGTTTTTTCGTGGGGATAGATTGCTAATATCGGCAGATATTTTATATGTTTACCGAAATTTCCAGTTTTTTGCCACCACCAGTTCCCTCCGGTAAAACGTAAATATTTGTAACAACTGCTTAAAATAGAAGCAAGAAGCAACAATTTTTCTAGGTTCTGTATGTACCTAACTTGGCTTGATAGCAACTCTTGGCTATTGGAACTGTCTGGCAAGCGAATTTTGCTGGACCCTTGGTTGGTCGGTCCTTTGGTATTTGGCAACCTTCAGTGGCTGTTTAAAGGAACCCGCCGCCAGCCGCGACCAATTCCGAATAGTATTGATTTGATTCTGCTTTCCCAAGGATTGGAAGACCACGCGCATCCACCAACGTTGAAAGAACTCGATCGCAATATCCCAGTGGTGGCTTCGGCAAATGCCACTAAGGTGGTGGAAAAGTTGGGATACAAGCAAATTAAGACCCTGGAACACGGACAAAGCTATACGCTGAACAATACTGTGGAAATTCGCGCCGTTCCCGGTTCTCCCATTGGTCCCATGTTGGTGGAAAATGGATATCTGCTGCGGGAAGTACAAACAGGCGTTAAACTGTACTACGAACCCCACGGCTATCACGACGAGTCCCTCAAAGAATTTGCGCCGGTGGATGTGGTGGTAACGCCGGTGGTGAATTTATCGATTCCGATTTTGGGACCAGTAATTAAGGGAATGGAAAGTACGGTGAAAGCGGCGGAGATGTTGCAACCGCAGGTGATTTTGCCAACGGCTGCCGGTGGCGATATTGACTTTCAAGGTGCGTTAATGTCCGTATTGCGCGCGCAGGGGTCGGCTGCAGAAGTGCGATCGCTGCTGGCACAGAAAAATTTAACCACCAAGGTCATCGAACCAAAACCGGGAACCCAATTTGAAGTTCCGTTGGAAAAACCACCGGCCAATCCAGTTTCGTAACTCGGTCAAC
>CAYZHY010000012.1:13004-37272 GCA_964477525.1 uncultured Geitlerinema sp.
GTCAACGAAACATTTCAAGATACAATATAAACGATCGTAGTGGTTTTTTCTTGGCCAATTTTTCCATAGCCGGTTATTGGTTCAATCTGAAAAGAACACCATTATTGTTGTCAAGGAAACGCATTCATGGATTTACAAAATATTCGCGATCGCATTCAAACCATCGAAAGCAAACGGGAATGCTTGGTGAAACTTTTGGAAAGACCCGATTTGGGCACTTTACGCATTGATGTTAACCAGGCGTTGGAAGAAATGGACGATTTGCTGGAAGAATTAAATCGTACCTTTGAACCCAGTGCTGACAATCGTCAAGGCGAAAACAATTAATACCCAATCCAGGTAGTTTTCTACCAAGCATCGATAGCGTTTTCCCAGAAATCGCGAGCGTTTTTGCAGGGGGTGAACCACCGTTGCCCCCTTATTTTTACTCTTGCGCCATTTCCATGAGAATTTGCTGGGAAGAACGTTCTTCCTCATCGCTTTGGGGACGGCGTTGGATGTAGCTGCCATCGGATTGCAATTCCCAAGCTTGTCGGTTGTCGGACAGCATAATGCCTAAGATTTCTTGCAGTTCTTTTTTGATATTTGGATCTTCCACAGGCGTAATGCATTCCACGCGACGGTTTAAATTGCGCGGCATCCAATCGGCGCTGCCAATGTATACTTGTTCGTCGCCACCATTGTAGAAATAGAAAATGCGAGAATGTTCCAACAAACGTCCGACAATACTAATCACTTTGATATTATCGCTGACCCCTTTGATGCCAGGTCGCAAACAGCAAATTCCCCGAACAATGAGGTCAATTTGAACGCCAACTTGGGAGGCTTCGTACAAGCGAGAAATAATGTTGGGGTCTACCAAAGCATTCATTTTAGCAACAATGCGACCAACGCCTCCCTGGCGACAGTGTTCGATTTCCTGTTCGATGGTATCCTGAAAGCGATCGCGCATATTCACTGGCGCAATCAACAATTTACGATAGGAACGCTGTCGGGAATATCCCGTTAAATAATTAAACAGATCGGTTAAATCGGCCCCCAAATTTTCACGAGAGGTTAACAAGCCCAAATCTGTATAAAGCGTGGCGGTTTTGGGATTGTAATTGCCAGTGCCAATATGAACGTAACGACGAATTTGTTTGTCTTCCTGGCGGACCACCATGGCAACTTTAGTATGGGTTTTTAATCCTACCAATCCATAGACCACGTGAACCCCAGATTTTTCTAACTGACGCGCCCAATTAATATTATTTTCTTCGTCAAAACGCGCTTTTAATTCCACCAAAACCGCCACTTGTTTGCCATTTTCGGCTGCGGAAATTAACGATTGGACAATGGGAGAATCCCCAGAAGTTCGGTACAAAGTCATCTTAATCGCCAGAACATTGGGGTCGGCCGCAGCTTCGGTAATAAATCGCTGTACTGTAGTCGTAAACGGGTGGTAGGGATGGTGTACTAAAATGTCACCGCGATCGCGAATTTCGGAAAAAATATCTTTGTCTTCCGATACATCTGGTTGAGTGGGAGAATTCTCGATATCTCGGGAAGAACGCAACCGTGGTGGTGTGTTAGGGTGCCACGGTGGATCTTTCAGTTCTGGCAAAGGTAATTTCAGAAAATCCATTAAATCCACCAGCGATAGCACCCCTTCTACTTCATAAACATCTCTCTCTGCCAGACCCAACTCTTTCATCAGGGTACTGCGTATGGCTTCTGGCATGCTGGATTGCAGTTCCAAACGAACGACATCCCCACCCAAACGGCGTTTGCGCAATCCCTTTTCGATAGCTGCTAACAGATCGTCGGCTTCTTGTTCCTGCAAATAGATATCGCCATCGCGGGTAACGCGGAAAGGATGGTATTCCTGAATGTTCATTCCCGGGAACAGCGCTTCTAAATTGTGGGCAATTACTTGTTCTAAAGGAACCCCCATCCATTTGCTACCGTTTTGATACAAATCTTCTGGTAAAGGAACAAAACGGGGCAAAACTTTGGGAACTTTGACCCGCGCGAAAGACTCTTTACCGCTTTCTGGATCTTTCACTACCACGGCCAAATTTAAACTGAGATTGGAAATAAATGGAAAGGGATGTCCTGGGTCTACAGCTAGAGGCGTTAGTACGGGAAAAACCTTTTCTTCAAAATATTGTTGTAAATAGGTGCGTTGTTCTTGATTGAGATCGATGTAATCTAATAAATAAATTCCGGCTTCTGCCATTTGCTGGCGTAATTCTTGTTGGAAATGTTGGTGCTGCTGTTGCACCATTCCATACAAGCGATCGCGAATTGCTAAAAGTTGTTCTTCCGGGGTGCGACCGTCGGGTGTTAGCTTAGAAACGCCGGCTTCTACTTGTTCCTTCAAACCGGCAATACGCACCATAAAAAATTCATCTAAATTCGAACTAAAAATAGCAGAAAATTTAAGCCTTTCTAATAAAGGAGTCCGTGGGTCTAAAGACTCGGCAAGAACTCGATAGTTAAACTCCAACCAACTTAGTTCGCGATTGAAGTAGTATTGCGGATCGCGCAAATCGAGAACTTCCAACGTTTCTGCTTTATCATTTATGGCTGTTTTTTTATCAGCTTTTTTGGTCATGATTTTGTGACTCCGTTCGTTCGCCTGCGAAATAAACTTGAAAACATACTACAAACTGATAGTGTTGTATTGGTTAAAATTCAATCAAAAAACTACCGAACGGATGGGGGTTGGGCAGTTTTAAAAAAAAAACGACTACAATGGCATCCCAAGCACTGGCATCAAGAACATTCTTGTAGACCGATTCGTGGTATGTTAGCCGTAGTGCTACAGACACCAACACTCAATCATCGCCGCAATTGAATCGAAACTTTTTAAGCTCCAGAATCAAAAAATCTTAAGAAAGACCAAAACAACATAGGTGGCTAATGGTGAAGGGAGTCCTGTATGCAAGTATATTTCATTCGTCACGGTATTGCCGTCGAACGTCAACAGGGAATAGACGAGCACGAACGATGGCTCACTGACAAAGGAATCAAACGCACGCAGAAAGTGGCTAAGCGCTTAGCCGAAAGCGATTGTCAGTTCGATTGTATCTTAACCAGTCCTTTGGTGCGGGCCAAACAAACAGCAGAAATTTTGCAAGAAGCCAAACTAGGCAAACAAGTTTCGGAGTTTGATGCCCTCGCACCTGGTGGTAACATTAGCGCATGGATTCAGTGGCTCTCTCAATCGGAGGGAGAAAACGCTCAAAGCATGGCTTTGGTAGGACACGAACCGGATTTGGGACACTGGGCCGAACAGATAATTTGGGGACAAATACAAGACAAATTGGTGTTAAAAAAAGCCGGTGTTATTGGCATTTCCGTAGAAAATCGCGTTTCTCCCCTCGGTCAGGGCACAATGTTTTTGTTAGTTCCGCCTAAATTTCTAATATGACAACAACTTGTGAATTTAAACCAGGATTGGATGGAATTACGGCTGCCTATTCCGGTGTTTCTAGCGTCAATGGCAAGGAAGGATTGCTGGAGTATCGCGGCATTCCCATTGAAGAACTCGCCGAGAAAAGCCATTTTTTAGAGACAGCCTATTTATTGATTTGGGGTCACCTGCCCAAAGCTGAAGATTTGGAAGCGTTTGAAGCAGAAGTGTGCGACCACCGACGGATTAAGTACCGCATTCGGGATATGATGAAATGTTTTCCCGAATCGGGGCATCCTATGGATGCGTTGCAAACTTCGGCAGCGGCTTTGGGATTGTTTTATTCCCGACGGGTTTGGGACGATCCCAGCTACATTCGTGCGGCGGTGGTGCGGTTGCTGGCCAAAATTCCCACGATGGTAGCGGCGTTTCAACTGTTGCGCCACGGCAACGATTCCATTCAACCGCGAGACGACCTCGGCTACGCGGCCAATTTTTTATATATGCTTACCGAAAAGGAACCCGACGAATTATCGACACGGGTTTTTGATATTTGTTTGATGCTGCATGCCGAACATGGCATGAATGCGTCTACCTTTTCGGCACGGGTCACAGCTTCTACCCTGACCGATCCCTATGCGGTGATTGCTTCGGCGGTAGGAACCTTAGCTGGACCCTTGCATGGCGGTGCCAATGAAGAAGTATTGGCCATGCTGGAGAGGATTGGTTCGGTAGAAAACGTCCGTCCCTTTGTGGAAGAGTGTATTGCCAACAAATCGAAGATTATGGGATTTGGTCACCGGGTGTATAAGGTGAAAGACCCCCGGGCCAAAATTTTACAAAAGCTAGCGGAACAGGTGTTTGAAAAGTTTGGTGCCGATCGCTACTATGAAATTGCTTTAGAAATGGAAAAAGTGATGGCCGAGAAGCTGGGCCACAAGGGAATTCATCCCAATGTTGACTTTTATTCCGGTTTGGTGTATAGGAAATTGGGCATTCCCCAGGATTTGTTTACACCGATTTTTGCGATCGCGCGAACGGCGGGTTGGCTGGCTCACTGGCGAGAACAGTTAGAAGAAAATCGCATTTATCGCCCTACGCAGATTTATATCGGCAAGCGCGAACAAAAGTATCTGCCGTTAGAAGAACGAGGTTCGTAGCTGTCATTGGTTTCCAGCGAGTGCAAAAAAAGTTTACAATATAGGGGCAACCGCTTTCTGCCGTCATTGTGGTGGCGGGGAACGATGTTTTTCTCCCAACCCCATAAGGAACGAGGGAAAATTCCCATAACCAATCTCTATCGTTTGACCCTAGGAAGACACTGTCCGAAAACGCTAAATTATGTAGAAAATACCTAAAGAGCAGGATCGCATCCTCCAAAGACCCACTCGATAGCAGTTCAAAGACTATCGTAGAAAGTCTGAAGGTGGAAGGCGCTGTATGCGGTTACAATAACGAAGGTTCCATCACCTTCATTGGTGAGCAAACCTAGCAAGTGCTGGCTGTTGCCCAGCTGTTGGTATGCTTCCATAGCTGTCGTGAAAGGCAACCTCCCATACAGCGAGATAGGAAGCGACATTTTCTCGATTCTGGTCGGGAAAGTTCCCCATATCTGTTCATTGACTGATTCGATAAGATAGAAGGATCTGCTTGAGAGCTGGCAATTTTTATGAATTCAGGAATCGACCTTAGAGGAAGTTTCATTCAATTTGTGGAAAGTTTCGGCATCCCATCAGGCGCGGCCAAAGTTATGTGGATGCCTTTTCCCATGCTGCTGTTAATTGTAGCGGCGACCCTTGGCGTTTTGGTGGTTGTGTGGCAAGAACGGAAAGTTTCTGCCACCGTACAGCAGCGGTACGGTCCAGAATATGCAGGACCATTGGGCATGTTGCAGTCTTTGGCAGACGGATTGAAGCTGCTGGTCAAAGAGGACCTGGTTCCCACTAAAGCCGATGCTTTGCTGTTTACCTTGGGACCCATTATCGTCATTCTGCCGGTATTTGTTTCCTACATGTTCGTTCCCTTTGGGGAAAATTTGATTCTGTCGAACATTGGCGTGGCGATTTTTCTGTGGATTGCCCTATCTAGCTTGCAACCCATCGGTTTGCTGATGTCTGGATATGCATCCAACAACAAATACGCTTTGCTAGGGGGTTTGCGCGCAACCGCCCAATCCATTAGCTATGAAATTCCCTTGGCTTTGGCTGTCTTGGCCATTGCCATGATGAGCAATAGCCTGAGTACGCTGGATATTGTAGAGCAGCAAGCCGGCTACGGCATCCTCAGTTGGAACGTCTGGCGGCAACCGGTTGGTTTCATTATCTTCTGGATTGCCGTTTTGGCAGAATGCGAACGACTGCCCTTTGACCTGCCAGAAGCGGAAGAAGAATTGGTGGCCGGCTACCAAACCGAATACGCAGGGATGCGTTTTGCCCTTTACTACCTTGCTTCTTACGTCAACCTCATTCTTTCTTCTCTGCTAGTAGCTGTTCTCTACTTCGGTGGTTGGGAATTCTTTATTCCTATTGAAACCATGGCCGGATGGATTGGGATTAGCGAAACATCGCCGTTTTTCCAAATCTTCTCTTCCATCCTCGGCGTAACGATGATTTTGCTGAAAGCCTTCTTCTTTATTTTTTTCGCCCTATTGTTACGCTGGACCGTTCCCCGGGTCCGTATCGACCAACTGCTCGATTTAGGCTGGAAATTCCTCCTTCCTGTCGCTCTGGTCAACTTGCTACTCACCGCTGGCTTGAAATTAGCCTTTCCCGTGGCCTTCGGCGGGTAGTTGTTTGCCCTATTTCCGATTGTAAACACAATTGCCAGAGGATGACATTATGCTGAAGTTCCTCAAACAAGTTGGCGACTACACCAAAGAAGCCTTCCAATCTGCCAAATACATCGGTCAAGGTTTGTCAGTTACCTTCGACCATATGGGACGGCGTTCGGTAACCGTACAATATCCCTATGAAAAGGTGATTCCTTCCGAACGCTATCGGGGACGCATTCACTTTGAGTTTGACAAATGCATCTCCTGCGAAGTTTGCGTCCGTGTTTGTCCGATTAACTTGCCAGTGGTTGACTGGGAGTTCAATCGGGAAACCAAGAAAAAGAAACTGCTACACTACAGCATCGACTTCGGCGTTTGTATTTTCTGCGGCAACTGCGTGGAATACTGTCCCACCAATTGCCTTTCCATGACTGAAGAATACGAACTGGCAGCTTACGACCGTCACGAACTTAACTACGACAGCGAGGCCTTGGGTCGCTTGCCTTATAAGGTGACCGACGATCCCATGGTCACGCCGATCAAGGAACTAGCCTATTTACCAAAAGGGGAAACAGACGGACACAACGTTTCTCTGGAAAAACCCAGGGCTGGTTCCCGTCCAGAACACATTCTGGAAGAAATGGAAGCACAAGAAGAAGCTTCTACTGCTTCTGATTCTACCAACGAAACCAACTAAAGGTGGGCTAACCATCTAGTTTGTTGATTTCGGTGTAATTCCTACGTCCTTCGCCACCTATTCTTGGTATCCTATCCTCAGGCGAAGGACGAATTTTCCTGTCCGTGGATGCAAGTTAAGAAGGAGAGAAGATACGGTGACTATAGCCGAAGGGGTTCAACTGGTTGCTTTTGCCCTGCTAACTGCGATGATTATTGGGTCGGCCTTGGGTGTTGTCTTGCTACAAAATATCGTCTACTCTGGCTTTTTGCTGGGAGGCGTTTTGGTGAGCATGGCAGGGATGTACCTATTGCTGAATGCCGATTTTATTGCTGCCGCTCAGTTGTTGGTGTATGTGGGGGCGGTTAACGTTCTGATTATTTACGCCATTATGTTGGTGAACAAGCAAGAAAGCTTTCCTCCTCTAACTCGGGGTTGGATTCGTCCAATTTCTACGGCTGTGGTGAGTCTGGGATTGTTTGCGTTGCTAGCCACGACGATTTTATCCACGCCTTGGGCGATTTCCAATGCCCCAGCGGCGGCTTCGGGGTCGGTTGTTACCATTGGCAAGCATTTCTTTAGCGATTTCTTGCTACCTTTTGAGTTGGCTTCTGTGTTGCTGTTGATTGCGATGGTGGGAGCGATTATTATTGCCCGTCGCGATTTCATCCCCGAAAAAATGCCAACCAAAGGGGAAACCGATGTTTATACGTTACCAGAACGTCCTCGAGAGTTGGTAGGAAGTGCTGCTGACAGTACGCCTACTGAAGATAATTGAGAAATCCATTTAAATTGTTGTTGGCAAACGAAGACCCATTATGGAACTGCAACTGGAATATTTCTTGCTTATTGCAGCGGCTTTATTTTGCATCGGTATTTACGGTCTCATTACCAGCCGCAATGCCGTTCGCGTTTTGATGTCCATCGAGCTTTTGTTAAATTCTGTCAATTTGAACTTGATGGCCTTTTCCAATTTTATTGACCCACAGGGCATCAAAGGTCAGGTGTTTACAGTATTTGTGATTACAGTAGCTGCCGCCGAAGCGGCTGTGGGATTGGCGATTGTGTTGGCGATTTACCGCAGCCGCAATACCATTGATATGGAACGCTTCAACTTGTTGAAGTGGTAAGTGAATTCAGCTTTCAGCTATCAGCTTGCCAAAAGCGGTCATGAGGTCAATAAAAATGGGAGTGCAAGCTGGTGGCTGATGGCTTTATATTTATTTGTTGTTGGCATTGGTTGCTAAAGTGGCGATATTGTGGAATTAAATCAAGTTATTATTGCTCACAAAGCGGGAGACAAGGAAAGTCGAAAGTCGGCACAAAAGTGTGCGCGAGAGTTAGAAGATTTAGGCTGTCATGTTTTAATGGGACCCAGCGGTCCTAAGGACAATCCATATCCGGTCTTTCTGGCTTCGGCAACCCAAAAAATCGATTTGGCTGTCGTATTAGGGGGGGATGGTTCGGCTTTGGCGGCAGCCCGCTACCTAGCAGCGGAAGATGTACCGATTTTAGCGGTGAATGTGGGGGGACATTTAGGATTTTTGACCGAACCGGTTGATGTTTTCCAAGATACGCAAAAGGTTTGGGAACGGCTGGCGAACGATCGCTATGCGGTCCAACGACGCATGATGCTACAAGCGAGGGTCTTTGAAGGTGATGGCCAAAATCAAGACCCTGTAAGCGATCGCTTTTTTTGTTTGAATGAGATGTGCGTCAAACCCGCCCACATCGATCGCATTCCCACGGCGGTTTTGGAAATGGAAGTAGACAGCCAAGTGGTGGACCAATATCAGGGAGATGGATTAATTGTATCTACCCCAACCGGCTCTACAGGATATACTGCTTCGGCCAACGGACCGATTATACATCCGGGGATGGATGCGATCGCAGTAACGCCGATTTGTCCTTTGAGTCTTTCTAGCCGAACGATTATCTTACCCGCTGGTTCTGTGGTGAGTATTTGGCCGTTGGGCGATTACGAAACCAATATGAAGTTATGGTCCGATGGCGTTATGGCTACTTCTATGTTACCGGGACAGCGATTGGATGTTTCCATGGCGAGCTATCAATCGAAATTTATTCTCCTGCGAGAAAATTATTCCTACTATCAAATCTTGCACGACAAGTTGCAATGGGCGGGCGCTCGCTTTCGCTACTATAGCAATCATAAGGGCTAGGAATCTCTGCCTCTAGCTATTTTGTTATTATTTTGTACAAATAAAATATTATTTTTGCCCAGCCTAGATGTTTGAGCGAAAGAACTTCAAAAAGACTTTCCCCGGAAACAGGCAGCCAGCGAAAAATTTCCCTTTTTGCCTACTTTATAAAATTTTCGCCAATGAGATTATCTTTATAATACGATGGGCGAACGGTTTTGTCAATCTTTTGCCACGATCCAGCAAAATGGGCAACCGAACGATTGTATATTGCTCGTGCCGTTCCCAACGACCTATTGGATTTGCAAGATATTTTTGAAAGCTGCAACTACATTGCTGGGTGGGAAGGTCATTTGGGGGAATCGACGGCAGGAGTCATGGAACAAATACTGCGCGACGGCGATTGGCCGCCTGGTGGTAGGTGGGAAAATTATTTCTTGCAGACAGTGAGAAGCAAAGCCAGCAACCAACCTATAGCTTGGTTGGATTGGTATTTCGGTTATCCCACTGCTGAGACGGTTTGGTGGGGAACGCTGGAAGTTCATCCCCAATGGCAAGGGCAAGGATACGGTGGAGAAATTGAAGCTGGTGTGGTTGCTAATATCGATCGCGATCGCTATCGTGAAATACGAGTGAAAGTAGCTTTGAAAAACTGGTCGGCTATTCGGTTTTGGTGGCGTCGGGGATACGACCGCATTGTTGGCTACCACGGCGATCGCGTTTTTGAGGAAAATTGTTTTGCATTTTTGGTTTTGGAAAAGTATTTGTCGGATTGAAGTTCCCATCAAGAAGCGACAGCATTTAACGCTACTTGGGAGCGAGCAATTTTGGCTCTTCCGAACCAACGGTCTGGAAGCATTCTAATTTTGGTTGGTTGGACAAAGGACATTTTCTAGGAAAATTTATTTCAAAATAGCGATCGGTATGGTTTTAAGAAAATAGAA
This sequence comes from uncultured Geitlerinema sp., assembly GCA_964477525.1. GTDB lineage: Bacteria > Cyanobacteriota > Cyanobacteriia > Cyanobacteriales > PCC-9228 > PCC-9228. The sequence continues at coordinate 22,951 of CAYZHY010000012.1, forward strand.
GTCAAACTGCCATGAGAAGAAGATAAGAGTTTGGCATAGAGAAATGTCGGTTGCCATTTTGGCTGGAGGAGGAGTGTATTTAAGCAGGTTAATCGTTTCTCAGTATGAGTTTTGCGATTTCAATCAAAAACCAGAAATTTGACGGTTGGAGTTGCTTTATTAGTTGAGAATCTATATCAATTAAAATACGGAGTTGCGTCTTTTCAGCCAATAGGCTAGAATGAAAACGCCATATAAATGGTATAAAGTGGATTTTTATTGTCAAAAATAAAGCAAACAGCGCTTTTAGAGCTTCAAAATCCCATGTTGGCGTTGGATGCTTGGCGATCGCTTCTTCCCAATTCTCCGGTTGTAGCTAAAAACTTTTCCATCCCCCTTTGTGGATCTATTGACAAAATTCTATTTTTGTGGTATTGAATCTTATCAGATCGAACCACCAATCTCTACACCAACAACAAAAAAACGGAACAGTAACTGTCCGTTTGGCAAAGTTTTTCAAACTGAGTACCAGCAAACTCTTATTCTGTCTCGATCCAAGCTCGAATGGTGCTGGTAGGAATATCCACCAAAGGATGGGAGAAAATGGCCTCTAAGGTTTTCTCGCCGCCTACTTGCAACGCCCGACGCAAACGACGTTTGAGACGGGGATTGTTCTTAATTGTCTGTTCCAAAGCTGCTTCTATAGCTTCGTTGTAGGGATGGGAGTCGGCAGTTTGTTCGATTTGTTGCTGTATCTCCCTTTGTAACTCGTCTTCAGTTTCGACGGTCGCCATATTGGCTAGCTCGGCAGCAGACGTACTTCCTCCTTTGTCTTGACTGCCAGAACTGCTTCCTTGACTGTTGCTGCCACTGTCGCCATTTTGACCGAAGCTTTGCACGGTATTCACCAAATCGATGCCCGTCGTTTGCCGCAACTGTTCCATAAATGATGCAAGCTTGGTAGCGCTGCTGCCACCTCCCGGATCCACCACCGTTACTTTGTCTACATCCAAATTGGGAATGGTTTCCACCAAACTTTGCAGCAGTGGCTCTAATTTCTGGAACAAGAAGATTTCCCGGGCATTTTCTCCGGCAGCTTTCCAGGATTGTGCCAGCTGGCGAATCCCTTCCGCTTGGGCTTTGCCATCTTCGATAATACTAGCAGCTTGCCCTTTGGCATCGGCTTGGGCGCGTTTGCATTCCGCTTCGGCGGGGGCAATCACATCGGCTTGTAGCTGCTGTTCTACCTGTTTGCGGCGTTCCCGCTGTACGGCTAGTTCTGCTTGCGTGCGCGCCACTTCGGCGGCAATTTCCGATTCGGCTTCGGCAATGCCAGCATCCCGTTGGGTAAGCGCATTTTGCAAGCGGCGGTCGGCTTCCGCGCGTGTTGTCTCGATTTGTGCTTCGACTTTTCTTAAAGAAGTATTTTTGTTGTTTTCTGTAGACTGCAAAGCCGATTCTGTCTTGGTATTGGCTTCCGCAATCCGGGAATCTCGCAGTAAGTCGGCTCGTTGTTTGCGCCCAATGGAATTTAAATAATTCACTTCATCGGAAATATTCTGGATTTGCAGGTTATCCAGCACCAATCCCAAGCTCTCCAAATCGTCTTCCGCTTCTTCCAACAAGCTTCTAGCAAAAGCCATTTTATCTTCGTTGACCTGTTCTGGGGTCAAACTAGCCAAAACGCCCCGCAAATTTCCTTCTAAAGTTTCTTGAGCAATTTTTTCAATTTCTTCGCGGCTTTTGCCCAACAACCGTTCGATGGCATTGTGAATGGTGGGTTCTTCCCCAGCCACTTTGATATTGGCAACGCCGTCTACTGTCAGCGGAATGCCTCCTTTGGAATAGGCATTGGTCACTTTTAACTCGATAATCATGTTGGTCAGGTCCATGCGAAAGACCTTTTCAAATAGGGGAGTGCGAATATTACTTCCCCCTTTGACCAAGCGGTATCCGATTTTTTTGCCTTCAGAAACCGTTTGACGCTTGCCAGCAAAAATTAAAATTTCGCTGGGCTGGCAAATATAGTACAGATTTTTAATAACGAAGACAACGGCACCAGTACCCCCAAATAGAGCTATCAACAATGCAATAACCGTACCCATACTTGTTATTCTCCTTCCGTTGTTTGGTTTCCATTGTTTTGCGTTTTATCTTGGTTGAGCTGGGGAATCCCTGAAAGTTGAATGCCCAAGGTTTTTTCTGACTGTTCTAAAAACTGACGAATCATTTCTGGATAGGCGTTCAGTAAAGATGCGATCGCTTTGCCATCGCCGTTGTCAATGACATCCACTTGCTTCATGTGCAAGCGACTGGGAACTTTGCCAGCTTCCCGCAAAATGGTTTCCATTTGCTGCACCAAGAATAGTTCGGAAGCATCCACGCCTGTTTCTTGCCAAATTTGAGCCAGCATTTCGTTGACTTGTGCCGACGCTTTGGAATTTTCTGAAACCCTGGCAGCTTTTCCTTTAGCTTGCAGTTCTTGTGCTTTTTGTTGTGCTTGGGAAGGCAAGACTTGTTCTACTTCCAATCGTGCTTGTTCTAATTCCGAACGCGCCGCTTGTAATTCTTGTTGTGCCCTAGCTTTAGCTTCTTCAGCTGCGGCTGTGGTCTTTTCTTCTTCAATGCGTGCTTGTTTTTCTACTTCGGCTTTGGTACGTCGCAGTTCGTTTTCTTTTTCTTGTACGGCGGTGCGACTTTGGGTTTCGGCCACTTCCGATTGGCGGTTGCAGTCGGATTCCACTTGTTCGGCTTCGGCAACGGCGTTGGATTCGGCAATTTCGGCATCGCGCACAATATTGGCAATTTGTCGCCGACCAATGGAGTTGAGGTAATCCACTTCGTCGGAAACGCTTTGAATTTTGAGCGTATCTAGCTGCAAGCCTAGTTTGGCTAAGTCGCTGCTAACGTCGTTGGAAATGCGTTCCGCAAATTGCAACCGGTCTTCGTTGAGTTGTTCTGGGGTTAATGTGGCGACAACGCCGCGCAAATTGCCTTCTAGGGTTTCCCTGGCAACGCGGGCAATTTCTTCACGATCGCGATCGAGAAACCGTTCGATGGCATTGCCCACCAACGACCAATCTCGGGAAATTTTAACATTGGCGATCGCTTGAATATTGAGCGGCGTACCACCTTTGGCATAAGCATTGGTCACTTCAATGGAAGCTGGTATGGTCGTCAAATCCATGGTGGTGACCGTTTCTTTAATGGGAATGTGCCAACTCCAACCACCATAAATAACTTTATAACCCACGGTTTGACCGTCTTCACGTCTGGATTTACGACCGGAAATAATTAAAATTTTGTTGGGGTCGCAAATTTGTACGATCGCATTAATTAACCATACAATGACAATAATGGCAAAAATGGTAACGGCCGTTCCCAGGCTGCCACCCAAGATTGAGCTGTTGCTGGTTGTTCCTGTCAAAGGTTTCTCTGGCAAAACTTCAGCAACTTCTTTAGCCTCTTGCTTGGTCGTTTCCGTTTTATTTTTCCACAGATTCTTCATGGTCAAACTTCCCCATTAATTCGTAAAAAAATTTTTGTCAAATTTCGGATTTATTTTGGCAACGATTTTTTCTCTCCTTCTAACGTGTCTACAGCAACCACCCAAACGCGGTTGTTTTCCATACCCACCACCAACACTTGGTCGCCTTGTTGAAAACCGGAAGATTCTTCGGTATAAGCCGAATAAGCAATTGTCGATCCTTTGACGTTCAACCTAACTTTGCCGCGACTGTTGGCATCAAAAGGAATTTCCACCTGGCCAACCGATCCCACCAAATCGTCAGAACGCACGAAGCTGTTGGTTTGATTTCCGCCTAAAATACGTAGCGACCATGCCATCATGGAACCGCAAACGATGCCAATGGCAACGGCAATGGTATTGACCAACCAACCAGCCATATTGGGTTCTAAAATTTCTAAAATAATACCAGTTAGACCGAAGAAACAAACGGCAAACGTCCAGAATTTAAAACTAAAAAACGGCAGCCACAAACGCCGCCGCTTTTGGGGAGCAAACAAACTGCGATTTTGGTTTTCGGATTGCTGGCCGGCATGGGTGCCAAAATCGACATCATCGACACCAGAATCTGCGTCAAAATCCGCATCCGCATCGGCATCCATGTCAAAATCAAAATCAAAGCCTTCTAAACCACCGAAGGCAGATAAAGCTACAAAAATACCGCCAACGACAAAACAAACGATGTATACAAACATTTTCCGGATCGATCTGTAAAAGAATTTTAGGCGTTTGGAAATTTGGGGGAACGGACTTGATTTTGGGGACAGTCATCCCGCACCCGGAACGCAAGTCAATTTCGCTACGTACTCAACAATGCTTGAGTTGGACCCAATAGCGACTTCGGTCACCCATCCTCGATGGTAAAACGCCAGCTTTCTCTTGCTACCTTATTTTGGCAGAGAAATGGGGAAGTGCCAAGGTTCGTAAAGAATTTGTAAAGAATTGACCCATAACTTCTAATACTACTGTAGGAGCATATCTCAAAAAAAGCGATCGCCTCCTCAAGCGATCGCCTCTCACAAATCAACGGTATTCTTGATTTACAGTTTCATCCATTCCGTATGGAAGGTTCCCTCTTTATCCACTCTTTGGTAAGTGTGGGCACCAAAATAATCCCGTTGCGCCTGGGTTAGATTTTGCGGCAGTCTAGCGCGCCGGTAGCTGTCAAAGTAATCCAAAGAAGCACTAAAAGCCGGCACCGGAATGCCCAATTTATTCGCCGTTGCCAACACATCTCGCCAAGCTTGTTGACGTTGGAGAATGGTTTCTTTAAATTCCGGTGCTAGCAATAAATTAGGCAACTCAGGATTTTCCTGGTAAGCAAGTTTAATCTTATCCAAAAATCCAGCACGAATAATACAACCGCCTTTCCAAATCCTGGCTGTTTCGCTCAGATCTAAATTGTAATCAAACTCCTTAGAAGCAGCGCCCAACAACGCCATTCCTTGTGCGTAGGAACAAATTTTAGAACAGTACAAAGCATCCCGCACTTTGTTCGTAAATTCTTTCACATCGCCTTCGTATTTCCCAGTGGCATCCGATAGTTCCTTCGCCGCTGCCACCCGTTGTTCCTTAAAAGAAGACGTAATGCGAGCATTAACCGCTGCCGTAATTGTAGGAATGGGAATTCCCATCTCCAAAGCATGAACAACCGTCCAACGACCCGTTCCTTTTTGACCGGCAGCATCCAAAATTTTCTCCACCAAAGGTTCTTGAGTATCCGGGTCAATTTTGGTAAAAATATCTGCCGTAATTTCGATCAGAAACGAATTTAATTCATCCGTTTGATTCCACTCTTGGAAAACTTCGTGAAGTTGTTCGTAACTCAACCCCGCGCCATTTTTTAGCAAATCGTAGGCTTCTGCAATTAACTGCATATCGCCATACTCAATGCCATTGTGGACCATTTTCACGTAATGACCGGCACCACGGGGTCCAATATAGGTCACGCAGGGTCCGTCATCTACTTGAGCGGCAATTTTAGTTACAATGGGTTCGATGGCTTCGTAAGCCGCTTTAGTTCCCCCTGGCATTAAACTGGGTCCGTTTAAGGCACCTTCTTCGCCACCGCTGACTCCCATGCCGATAAATCGTAAGTTCTCGGCTTCTAACTCATTGACGCGGCGTTCCGTATCTTCATAGAGGGAGTTGCCGCCGTCGATAATCATATCGCCTGGTTCTAGCAGGGGTTTGAGTTGTTCGATGACCTTATCGACAGGAGAACCCGCCTTCACCATGATTAAAATTTTACGCGGACGTTCCAAGGATGCCACAAATTCTTCCAGAGAATAGGTGGGTTTAACTTGTTTGCCTTGGGCGCGATTTTCCATGAAAGCGTCGGTTTTGGCCCGCGTACGGTTGTATACGGCCACAGAATAACCGCGGCTTTCCACGTTCAGGGCCAAGTTTTCCCCCATAACGGCTAAGCCAATCAAACCAAATTGTTGATAGGACATAAACTTTTATGCTGAATAGATAGGGTGCATTGGTTTCTAGCCTAGCTCGATCGGTGGGATAAGTTATGAAAAAAGACTTAAAAATTCTCTAATTTTCAAAATGGAGAAAATTGGGGAAAACCGGCAGCCAGGAACTATAGATTGGCTTTTAACGAAGCCGCATTTCCCGTAAAGTGGAAATTGAGGTTTTAGGGTACATTCAGGAGGAACTTGATATATGTTGGCTTATATTCTGGCGATCGCGTTAGGTTTGGCAAGTTTGGCAGCCTATCTGGCAGCATTCTTTTTCCCTCGACTTCACCGCAAGCCGGATTTTATCTGGAGTGGGGTGGGATTGTTTTATGCTGTGGTTTTGTGGTTTGCTGCCGGTCAAATGACGGGAGCGGTATTATTGGGACAAACAGCAGCAATTGCTTTGATTGGCTGGTTGGGTTGGCAAATTGTGGTTCTCAGAAGGCAGCTGAGTATGGTTCCCCAACAAGCATCTACTTCCCAAACTGAAGAAACCACAACCACCTCTTCGCAGACGGAAACAGAAACGCAGACGCTAACGGAATCCGAAACCCCAGCCGTAGAAGAAACGAAATCAGAAACGGCAGCGCCAGAAACTAGTTTGCAATCGAAAACCACCCAAATTCAAAGCGAAACCACTCCCACCCCAGAAACTTCCACCGAACAAACCGCTACCGAGACTGAATCGGCAGCAGAAACGCCAGCAACCGAACCTTCTCCAGAAGTAAAAGCAGAACCAGCAACGGAAACCACCAGCGAGTCGCCAGCAGAAACTTTCCCGGCGGCTGAGTCGGAAGCGACGGCAGAAACAGCAACGGAAACGCCAGAAGAAACCACCAGCGAGTCGCCAGCAGAAACTTTCCCGGCGGCTGAGTCGGAAGCGACGGCAGAAACAGCAACGGAAACGCCAGAAGAAACCACCAGCGAGTCGCCAGCTTCCACAGAAGCCACGACGAATCAAAAACGCAATCCTTTCAGTAGCATAGTTTCCCGTATTAAGGGATTGTTGGGCGGCGGTTCTAAAAAATCTTCTTCTGAGGTGGCATCCGAATCCCAATCCTCAGAAAGCGAAACAGCGGCTGTGACGGAAACTGCCGAAACTGAATCCCAGGCGACCACACCCGCCGAGACAGAAACCGAATCTCAAACAGAAGTGGAAACACAATCGGAGAAAGATAGCTTAGCGTCAACTACCTCAGAAACCACGACGGAAACTACTACCGAAACCACCACAGAAGGCACGCAAGCCAGCAGCGACCAAGAAACAGCAGAGGAAACGAAAAAGGATTCCAACGAGGAAACGCCTTCTACTGCTGAAACGACGAACGAAAACGAAACGGAAGAAAGTAGCAGTCAAGAAAGCCAAAAAACCGATAATGACGGTAAAAGCGATCGCAGTTCCTCGTCTTCTTAGCAGGTAACCGCAATTCGGGGATTTTCGGTAGCTAGCCAACCATAACGCGATCGCTTGATGAGGGGATGACGCTAGAGAAACGAGCTATTTGCCTTTCTTTGGCACATCTCCAGTTTTTTTATTTTATCGTATGTTATTACAAAATACTGACAATATTCCCAAATAGCGATCGCTGCTTTTAGCAAGGCAGGTTCTACCCAAAGATTTTGGTTGGCTGCAGTAATTTGAATTAAATGTAAATTCCCTATCAAGAAAATATCTTCAAATCCAGTAAAATTAGGGGATACAGTTCGTCCTTACTTCTATTACGTTTATAAATCCAACCAAATAAATATTTGGTATTGCTAAATAGCCATTAAACAATTAAAAAAATTAAAAAAAAACTAAAATTTCGTACCTACACATGAAATGTAAAAAAATCTATCCCAACTAGGTGAAAACCAATCAAATGGAACATCCATTTTAGAAATTAATCGGGCAATAACCTCCCTAGTTTAATGGATCTACTTATTTTCAAATAAAATAAAATAAAATCTATCCGGAAATGTTACCTCGTTGAAAATTGGGGGAACCTTAAAACCAAGCTTCACAAAAGAACGTCATGGAGATTGGTTCATGGGATTTCTCGTAACATTTGTAACAACTTGGGTTTTGCCTGGCTTAGGTTTGGTTTTTAACTTGACAGTTCCTGTGATTGGTTGGCTTATCGGATTTACCGTATCGCGAATTCCTAAAATCCCCACTTATATTAAGTTGCTGCGTCTGATATATGGAGATGCGTCTGCCGATGTTCAAGTGCGTCGGTACGTAACTGCAGCTCTTTTGATGGTAGGTAGTATTTTAACCTTTCTCACCTGGTCGGTTGTTCCTTCTCTAGCCATTCCCCTTGTCGGATCGGTTCTCAACGCGATCGCTGCTATTTTGGCACTTGTCGTAAGTTTAACCTCTCTAGAGTTAATTTTGAACTACAACCAGGGATACTATCAAGAAAAACTGCGACAGGCAGCACCAGAAATGGTTGATGGTACCCTTGAAGATATCCAAGAACTATCCCAGATTTTTGGGAAATCCTGGAAAAAGCTGCTCAAAAAATTTGATGAGTTTTCACGCAAAACCAGCAAACATCTGGAAAAAGAATTAGAAGAACACCCAGAAGCCAAAGCCAACTTGAGCAAATTTATCGATAAAAACCTGCAAGGCGTACTGACTTATATTGGCGAAGCAGATATTCAGCCAGATTCTTTTCGAGGAAATCAAATGGCTGAGTTCAAACAAAAAGCAACAGACGCTTTATCACCTTGGGCAAAAGTCAGCGGCAGTTTAGCAGAAGGAGGCGTTGCTGGGGGACTTACTGCTGCTGGCAGTCACGCAGCCGCCGGTGCTACTTTCGTGCAAACTGGATTTTGGACATCCGTACAAGGTGCTTTGGGACTATCCAGCGGAATGGCGGTAGGTGCTACGACATTTTCTTTACTGACCGTTGCCGCACCAATTGGTTTGGGGGTAGCAGCTGGTCTTGGTGTTTCTAAAGGAGCTATGCACTTACGAACGACAGCGGAAAGACGCAAAATGAGTGCCTTTATGGGAGATATTCTAATATCAGCTTTGCCAATGGCTTGGATAGATGGTACTTTGCCGGCCAAAAAACGACATATATTCGATTGTTTGTTAGCCGATCCCCTCATGCTACAGCGCGATCGCGATCGCGTTTATAAAATTATTGACCAACCTGTAAGCTTTGATGAAAGCGTAACCACCGATTTAATGTTTGACGAAGCAAGCCGCAAAACCAAAGATGTCAAAAGTGAAAAAGAAAACATCAAACAAAGATATCTCCTTTGTGTCGCTTGGGAAGTCGCGCAAGCCGATGGCAGCATTTCCAAACCAGAAATCCAACTGCACAATCGCATGGCACAGGTTTTCAATATTCCTGAAGCAGAGGTTCGCGAACTCCGCCACTTGATGGTGTTGAAACCAGCAGGAACGCCTGTATCCCTTCTTAAATAAAAAGGCAAATTCAGGGGGAACCAGCATTCCCCCTACTTACTTATCAATCTCTACGCTGGCATTTCGCTAACTTGGGGAACCTCTTGATGGAGGGTTTGCTGCTGCCAAGTTTCCAAATCCTGCAAAGAGCGATCGCGATAGGCAGCATAGCGTTCCCGCTTGTTGCGAATCTTCTTGGGAAATTGGGGCAAAATCCCAAAATTGGGGGGCATGGGTTGGAAATACTTCGGCTGCGCGGAACTAATAAAGTCAAACAGCGCTCCCATCATGGTGGTTTGGGGCAAACTCACCGCATCCAACCCTTTGTACAACCGCGCCGCATTGGTTCCTGCCAGCCAGCCGCCAGCAGCAGCACAGGCATAGCCTTCCGTACCAATTAACTGACCCGCTGCCAACAACGTGGAACGCTGGCGAAACTGGAGAGTGGGATGTAGCAATTGCGGGGAGTTAATAAACGTATTGCGGTGCATGACGCCCAAACGTACAAATTCGGCGTTTTCCAACCCGGGAATCATACGGAAAATGCGCTTTTGTTCCTTCATCCGCAGGTTGGTTTGGAAACCGACCATGTTCCACAACTGACCGGCTTTGTCTTCCTGGCGCAATTGCACCACCGCATAAGGACGTTCCCCAGTACGCGGATCGGTCAATCCTACCGGTTTCAAAGGTCCGTAGCGCATGGTCGCTTCGCCGCGACGGGCCATTTCTTCAATAGGCAAGCAGCCTTCAAAGAATTTCGATTGTTCCCGTTCAAAATCTTTGAGTTCTACCTGTTCCCCTTCGCAAAGAGCCTGCCAAAACTGCAGGTATTCTTCCTGATTCATGGGACAATTGAGATAGGCTGCCTCGCCTTTGTCGTAGCGGGAAGCCAAAAATGCTATATCCCGATTGACCGACTCTCCGACCAGAATGGGACTGGCAGCATCAAAAAAGCTCATGTAGTCCATGCCGGTAAATGCCTGCAAATCCGATGCCAGGCTATCTGAGGTTAAAGGACCGGTGGCTAACACGGTAATTTCATCTTGGGGGATGCGCAAGACTTCTTCGGTACGCCTTTCCACCATGGGGTGGTTTTCCAAAGCTTGGGTGAGTTCTTGACTGAAGACACCACGATCTACTGCCAAAGCACCACCGGCGGGAACTTCGTGTTCGTCGGCTTTGCTTATAATCAGGGAACCGTTGCGGCGTAATTCCTCGTGTAAAAGACCTGCCGCGCGATCGCTAGATTTGGCGCCAAAGGAGTTACTGCACACCAATTCCGCCGCTTCGCCGGTATGATGGGCTGGGGTTTTCCGCGCTGGACGCATTTCGTGCAAAATGACGGGAACGCCAGCTTGGGCAATTTGCCAAGTTGCTTCCGTTCCTGCTAATCCAGCACCGATGACATGAATACTCATAAATTCCTGTTGTTAAAAAAGGACAAACGATAGCTGTCCGGACAATTGTTGACTCGTATTTTCTATTGTATGGAACATGTTTGATTTTAAGGAAGGGAAGATATTTACGCAGTTTCCCGGCTTTCTAAATTTCCAGCAATGGTCTCGGCCAAAACGCCACGCGGTTTCGGTTAAAAATTAGCACAATTTGCATTGAATTCATTGATAGATTGGCGATCGCTGGCAGGGAAGGAAAGCCAACCCTTCTCTATTGCCATCAGATATTCAACCACTGCAGGACCAAATCCGGCGGCGGTAGCAACATCAGTACCAAAACCAGGGGTGGAATAAATCCGATGAAATCGCGGGTGCCATCAATTTCGCTCACATCGTTCAAGGCTGGCTCGTCTCGTAGGGGAATCAAAAATAAGAATAAGGCAAATAAGAGAAAAGATTTGTCCACCAAGGCGCGAACCACCATTAACAACCGGACAATTTGGGCGATCGCTATGGATTTCGGCTGTCCGTACATGGCATGGAACAAGCGTCCACCGTCTAGCTGTCCCACTGGCATTAATTTTAAAATTGCGAGCAACAATCCCAAATAGCCCGCGATCGCGACGGGATGCAACTGAATGGCCGTATCGGGCGTTAGCTCGCTGCCCAAAGCCAGTTTACTTACCATGGTCAGAAGCAAGGAAAAACGCGGATCGAGGCTATTTACATTAAACATCCCCGAATCTTCGCCCAATTCCACCACTTGGCTGCGAGCCAATCCCCACAACAAAACCGGCACAGTGGCTGCCATGCTCACCAAAAATCCAGTAATGCTAATATCAAACAAAGATTTGCGATGGGGTACGGGTTCGCGCAGTTGAATAAAAGCGCCCAGGGTTCCTAAAAAGCCCGGCAAAGGAATAAAATAGGGCAGCGTTGTGGATACTTGCCAAAATCGAGCACTTAAATAATGCCCCAGCTCGTACATGCTTAAAATAAACACCAAAGACAAAGCATAAGGCAGTCCTAAATTCCAATTGCTAGGGTCTTGGAGGAGGTCGCTGTTGACTTCTTGACCGGCAAATTCCAGAGCAAAACTGGTTCCTACAATCGTAGTTGTAAACAGGGTAATCAGTAGGAGGGAGAAAGCTAAAACAATGCGAGTGCTTTTCTTACTGTCTGCTAGGGGATGCTGTCGAACGTGTTTGTAGGAGTTGGGAAACAGGACAAAAAATGGTTTGCCCTGAATCCCTTCCTGGAACACTACCAAAAAGCGATCGCCAAACGCCTCTTCAATGCGATCGCGTACGGTTTGATAAGCTGTTTCGGGATTGCTACGCAGTTGCCCGCGACAAACGATAACTTGGGGCAAATATTCCAAATCTTTTAACACGTAAGCCGTCCAAGGAAAACAATCCCGCAGGCGTTTTTCCTCTTCCTCTTCCAAAGATTGGGGTTTCAATCTCGATACCCCGGACAGTAGGCTTTGGGAATCAGAAGTTGTGGACTGGGATGGGTTGGCTGGTGCGGTATCGGATGGCTGCTGGGAACCATCGTTGTTTTGCCCGTGGTTGGTATTCGTTCGTCCCCACTGAATTAAAAATACATATAAAATCGGACAAACAATCAACGGTGCCAAAATTAAAATGACAGGTACGCTATCGCGCGAGCCGTGGACCAACCACCAACCTGTCCAAATGATGGCAGGCGTCATAATTACCAACCATAATAACCAAACGGGCGTGGTGGTTAACCCCGCTACGTTTCGCTTGAGTAGAAAATAGGTAATCGCGCCTAAAACAATCAGTAGAATTAAAATCATGTTATGTCCAAGCAACCACGAGCCATTTTTGATGATGTTTACGCCTTTCCCCCCAATCGCGACACGTTGGGAGGAACCGCTTATTTTATTGTAGGTGCTGTCCCGGCCAACGACAGCGATGGCGAGGCTGCTGCCAGCAAAGGCAATCTGGCTATCGACGCACCTCCTTGGAACGCAGATACAACCGCTTTCATCCAACAAATGGGAGGTTGCGATTGGTTATTTTTAACCAACCGCGATGCCATCGGGGCAGCAGAAAAAATGACCCGCGCCACCGGCTGTGCGGTTGTCATGCAAGAACAGGAAGCCTACTTGTTACCCGATGTGGAGGTAACCCCTTTTCATTACGAATTTCATTTTGCTGATGGGTTGACAGCAATTTGGACCCCCGGGCATTCTCCTGGGTCTTCTTGTTTATATTACAGTGCCTATGGGGGAGTTTTGTTTTCCGGACGACATTTGGTGCCGGATAAAGAAACCAATCCCGTCCCTTTGCGTAGTTCCAAAACGTTTCACTGGCGCTTTCAACTGCGCAGCGTGGAAAAACTACGCGATCGCTTCAACCAGCAAACCCTACAATATATTTGTCCCGGTGCTAGTACCGGATTTTTGCGTGGCAAGGCGGCTATTGACAATGCCTACGAACGTTTGGCACAACTCGATTTGTCCAGCTACCAGCAAATGTCGCCTTTGCTTTAGCGAATTTAGGAAAATTTTAGCAACAAAACATTATCAATTGCGATCGCAGCCGGCATCAATCTACTAGCAATAAATCATGCTTTGATTGTTGTTTGCGTTGCAAGGAAATACCAACGATATGTCTGACATTGCTTATCCCAATGCCCCCGATGTCAATCCCGATGATTACTTAGTATTGGAGGTTGCTACCTGCTATACCAAAGAAAACGGAGAAGTCTTTGAAGTTCAAGCCCTCGAACCCATTCCCTCTGGCTATTTAGAAGCTCGGAGTACATTTGGGCGGCAATGTTGCAAGAAGTTTTGGTGGGAAAAATGCTGCAAAGGCCCGATCGCGTAGGCAATGGGTTCAATTTGGTTGTGATTTTGTCGAAAGTGCGATCGCTGCGGTTCGGACCTACAAAGCGCGACCGGAAGCCATGTCGCATCTTATCCCAGGCCAACAATGGAACGAGTTGAACTATTCGATACATCGCAAGCGCGTTTTGAATATGGAACGGGAAGTAACGGCCGCAGATAATGTCAAGCAACGCGATCGTACCCATAAAGTGCTTTAGAAGCAGTTTGGGAGGAGAAGGAAAAATTCATAATTCTTAATTTTTCCCAACTTCCCTATTGGGTTATGTCCGAGTATATCTGAACGATTGTTCAATAAGAACGCGATCGCGATACAATGTAACCAGATTGACTTGGTTGGTAAGAGATAGGCTAGGTGTAAAGGCTTAGCCTATCTTTTTTTATTGTCTGAATTTCCTTTTTTTGGAGAAACAACTTAAGGAAAAAGCGCTACTGTTCGTAGGGAAAATTTCGCCACAAACTTCGAGAACCGATAGAAGGGGTTGCTACCAAAGCTGCTCGATTTCGGGAATTTAAAATTTTCTTTACCTTCCCCAACACCTATGAAAAACATTAATTTGTTAATCTTTTGGTTAGAAATAGAATAAATTTTAGCCTATGTATTTCTCAAGCTTGTAATAATCAAAAATCCCGCTTGTCCTGAGCCTCGTCGAAGGGCTTGTCCTGAGCCTCGTCGAAGG
>CAYZHY010000012.1:37372-50509 GCA_964477525.1 uncultured Geitlerinema sp.
GCTTGTCCTGAGCCTCGTCGAAGGGCTTGTCCTGAGCCTCGTCGAAGGATCGGAGCTAACCAGCCATCGATCTTTTCTAGCTTTTCTGGCAGCAGCCTGGTGCTGAGTTCTGCCGAAGCACGAGAAACCCAAAACCTGCCCTGAGCTTGCCGAAGGGACCGTATATCTTATGTTGTAAAGGAGCTTGCGATGACTCAAACAGATGCCCACCGCTGGCGCAATATCGCCATTGTTGGTCCCTATTGGAGTGGCAAAACCACCGTTTTAGAAAGCCTGCTATCGGTGACCAACGCTATTTCGCGCAAAGGCAACATCCGTGATGGAAATACCGTTGGCGATAACAATCCCCAATCCCGCGATCGCGAAATGGGTGTCGAAGTCAACATAGCCCAAACCGAATACGGAGGGATTCGCTTCACCTTCCTGGATTGTCCCGGATCCATTGAATTTGCCCAAGAAACCTACAACGCTCTGGTTGGCGTTGACGCTGCGATTGTGGTTTGCGAACCGGATAAAAGCAAAGCCATTACCCTATCTCCCTTATTCAAATTTCTAGACGATTGGCAAATTCCCCACCTGGTTTTCATAAACAAAATGGACCGCCTCAGCGGTCAGGGGATTGCCATTGGCGAAGCGTTCATGGATATCCTGCATACCCTCAACGGCGTTTCTACCCGTCCTTTGCTGCCCCAGCAATATCCCATCGGTCAAAACGAGAAAACGATCGGTTATATCGATTTAATCCGAGAACAGGCATACCACTACCATCCCGAAGCGCCAGCCGATCTCGTTCCTTTACCCGAAAATTTGGAAGTTGAGGAACACATGGCCCGTCAGGAAATGCTAGAAGGGCTAGCCGATTTTGACGATCGCTTGTTGGAAGAACTCCTGGAAGACGTAGAACCTTCCCAAAAAGAAGTCATTGACGACCTGAAAAAAGAACTAAGCGCCGATTATATCGTGCCCGTTTTGTGCGGCATTGCGGAACAAGATTACGGCATTCGTCCGCTGTTGGATATCTTGCTGCAAGAATCTCCCAATCCCACCGTCACTGCCCAACGACGGGGATTGCAAGCCGGCAGCAAACCGGTAGCCCAAGTTTTGAAAACTTACTACACCCAGCAAGGTGGCAAACTATCCTTGGTGCGGGTTTGGCAAGGAAGCTTCACCGAAAGTACCACTTTCAACAATGGCGGGCACCGAAAGCATGACATCTACCGCTTGATGGGGCAACAACAAACTTCCCTCACCGAAGCCCACGCCCCAGAGATCGTTGCTTTGAGTCATAGTAACGGGGTTCAAACTGGCGACGTACTGGTAGCTGAAGGCAAACCAGCCCCGCAACTGCCCCAAGCCGAAACCCTGCAACCGGTCTACGCGATCGCGATCGCCCCTGTCAACCGCAAAGACGAACTCAAAATTAGCGACGCCCTCAGCAAACTGGCCGAAGAAGACCCCTCTTTAAAAGTCGAACAGCGCGAAGATACCCACGAAATCATTCTTTGGGGGCAGGGAGAAATTCACTTACAAGTCACCCAAGACCGCCTGGAACGCAAATACAATCTGCCCACCACCTCTCATTTGCCCCAAGTTCCCTACCGAGAAACCATCCGCAAACCCGTTCGGGGCATTCGCGGTCGCTACAAACACCAAAGCGGCGGTCACGGACAGTATGGAGATGTTTACTTGGACATAAAACCTTTAGAACGGGGGAGTGGCTTTCAATTTAGCGAAACCATTGTCGGTGGTTCCGTTCCCAAACAGTACATTCCCGGCGTTGAAATGGGCGTACGGGAATATTTAGAAAAAGGTCCGTTGGGCTTTCCCGTAGTGGATGTAGCCGTTACTCTCACCGATGGTTCCTATCACTCCGTCGATAGTTCCGAACAAGCCTTTAAATCCGCAGCCCGAGTTGCCATGAGCGAAGGCATGTCCAAGGCAGAACCGCAACTGCTAGAACCGGTGTACGTGGTGACGATTTTTGCCCCGCAAGAGTACACCTCCAACGTTTTGCAATTGGTGGGAACCCGTCGCGGTCAAATTATGGGCTACGAACCCATGATGGATTGGAAAGGTTGGGACAAAATTTCCGTGTATTTGCCCGCCGCCGAGATGCAAAATTTGATTGTCCAACTGCGATCGCTGACTTTGGGCGTTGGTTATTTTTCCTCCTCCTACGACCACTTACAAGAGGTCCCCGACAAAATTGCCGAACAGATTCTCGCTACCTACGGCCAAAACGACTTGCGGTGAGTAAGGCCGAACTGCGACCAAGCAGGAACCACGGTCGATCGTTGCTCGACGTTCGTGCCTAAGCTGACTCCTCGGCAATTGCCAATGCTAGTATAATGAGGTTTGTGCCATACCGAGCGCGTTTCGGCTACGCTCAACGCAAGTTTGGCTGGAACTCGCGCCCACGTTCGATGGAACAAACGACGTTGGTCACCATCACCCGATCGTTTCATGAAGCATTGGCAAGAGTTCGGAGTTTCTTTAACCAAAGCCAGTAGGGGTGTTTCGCGAAACACCCGCGCTTCGCGAAGTGCCCCTTGCCAAAAATTTGGTGACACCAAAATTTGGGCTGTTTTGTGGTTGGTGTTTTTCAGTTGGTTGGTTTTTCTCCATCAATTGGGCAGCATTGGTCTGATTGACGAAACCGAACCGCTGTTTGCGGAAGCGGCCCGGGAAATGCTGTCAACGGGAGATTGGATTACGCCCCATTTCAACGGTGAAGTACGTTTTGACAAACCGCCGCTGATTTACTGGCTGATGGCTGGGGCCTATCAAGTGGTGGGGGTAAACGAATGGGGGGCGCGGTTGCCTTCTGCCCTCAGCGCGATCGCACTAACGGTTTTCCTGTTTTATACTCTACGCCGCCCGTGGCCCCACACTTTCGGATGGGCAGCGATGGTAACTACGGCAGCGTATGTGCTGAATTTAGAAGTTTATATCTGGGGTCGCCTGGGTGTATCCGATATGTTGCTGAGTGCCTGCGTCGGTTCGGCACTGCTGGCTTTTTTCCTGGGATATACTACTTGTGGCGATCGCAGTAGGGATATTTCGCAAAACACCCGCGATTCGCGAGGTGCCCCTACGAATTGGTGGTATCTAGCATTTTACGTGCTGGTGGCTTTAGCAGTTTTGGCAAAAGGACCGGTGGGATTGGCATTGCCGGTGTTGGTCGTGGGGGCGTTTGCGGCGTATACGGGGCAAATCCGACAGTTGTGGTGGGAAATGCGACCGGCCGTGGGCATCCCGATTTTTTTAGCGATCGCGGTTCCCTGGTATGTCTTGGTAATTTGGGCGAACGGTAGCGATTACGTTGAGATGTTCTTTGGCTACCACAACATCGAACGGTTTACCAACGTTGTCAACGACCATGCTGCCCCTTGGTATTTTTATTTTGCCGTCCTTTTGGTGGGATTTGCTCCTTGGTCGAGCTATTTGCCGGCCGCGATCGCTAAAACCAAGTTTTGGAAACGTCGATTTTGGCAGCGTCAAGACCGTCACCACCAACTGGGTCTGTTTGCTTTTTTCTGGTTAGCAGCCATTTTCCTGTTTTTCTCTGCTGCTGCTACCAAACTACCTAGCTACATATTACCAGCCATGGGAGGCGCTGCCATTTTGGTGGGCTTGCTGTTTGCCGATTTTCAAAACAATCGCCGCAGCCTGTTTTACAGCGGCATTTTCAATATTGTTTTGGTTCTGGCGATGGCTGGGGTATTTTTCTTCGGCGAAAACCTGATTGGGTACGA
This sequence comes from uncultured Geitlerinema sp., assembly GCA_964477525.1. GTDB lineage: Bacteria > Cyanobacteriota > Cyanobacteriia > Cyanobacteriales > PCC-9228 > PCC-9228. The sequence goes on from CAYZHY010000012.1 coordinate 41,128, forward strand.
CCCGGCTGCCCCCAACTTGCGAGAAATTGTCGTAGCTTCTGGCGTTCTCACCCGAGGCGGTATTGTTTGGTTGCTGACCGCTGTTTTGGTGGTATGGTTGCTGTGGTTCGGCTTCGCTCACCGCAAGTGGTACCGACAGCTACGTTGGCTGTGGGTTGCTAATTTCTTGGGATTTGTCGCTTTTATCACCTTGACGCTGACCCCGGCTTTGCAGGTGGTAGACGAAGCCAGACAGCAACCTATTCGCCAAATGGCGGAGATGATCCTACAAGTTCGCCAACCTGACGAAGAAGTCATCATGACGGGGTTTGAAAAGCCTAGTTTGGTGTTTTATATTCGCCATCCGGTGGAATTTATTACCGTTCCCGAAGAAATAGATGGTTACTTGCAAAAACGGGAGTCTTTGCCTTCTGCTTTGATTTTGGGCAATCCCAGCCGTACCGAAGATGTGGAACCCACCCAAGGAACCATCGAAGAAGTTGCCCGTGTGGGAAATTACCACCTTATTCGCTATCGCTTGCTTGGTCGTTGAGCTTTTGTTGGTGTTCTCCTAGCTGGTTTCTCACTTCTGCCAGTAGCGTTAATGGCGAACTTGCCGTCACCGATAAGACTCGATCGGCGATCGCGGTGAGGAGCGAATGGGTGGATGCATCTTCTTGAGGCGTGGTTTCGGCAACCAAAATGGGTGGTTTGTCCTGGAGTTGTTCCAACGAAACCAAAAAATCGTGCATTTCGGCAGAAAGCGGCGTACAGGGGGATAGTAAAATCAGCACGTCGATACTGCGACATTGCAATTGCTGCCAGAGTTGCTCTACTGAAGGTGCGATCGCTCCTTGAAAACCAGCTTGGTCTAAATACTGTATCAATGCTTGCAGTTGGTGCTTGTGCTGAGACACCTGGAAGTGTTTACGCTGAGCCCTGCCGAAGTGTTTACGCTGAGCCCTGCCGAAGCGTTGGTGGAAACCAGACTCGCTGTCACCACTGCCATCAGTGGCAAAATCGCCGATATCGGCAATGGCAACCCATGCGCGATCGTTTTCAGTGGTGGCTACTTGAATGGCTTGCAGTAGGGTTTTAGGGTCGGGGAACGGAAAGCTGCTAGTAGTGGGTGTTTTTGTGGGAGATTGCTCTGGTGCTACTGAAGAGGTAGAGGCTTCCGCTGCCAAACAAGGAAACACCTGCATATCGGTATCTTGGTTGGCACCTACCACTTGATTGGCGAGCTGTGTGGTGTAGGTATCTAGGGTAATCAAAGGTAGCGAACCCAAGGAGTTGGTCTTTGTCACTTGTTGCAAGAAGCTTTTGATACTATCTTCTGGCGACGGGCTGACTGGAGGATCGTTGGCACTGCATTCTACCGAATAATACGGCATTAACAGCACGGCGTTTGGTTGCCAAATGCGCCCCAATACCTCTGCGGAGTCCAAATCTTCGGCTTCCAAAATGCGACAGCCATGTTGGTGCAAGATATCGTTCATGCGATGGAGCCAGTCTCGATGCTGCTTGTGGAACTGTTCGGACCAATATTTGCGATCGCTTTCGATGTTTAACTGCAAAACTGTGAGTTTGGGCGATTCTGTTGGTTGGGCATCAGAAGATAGGAATTGTTCCAATACCTCTTGCAATGCTTCCCGGTTGAACGGTAAAGCACAAAATCCATCTGCAGTGGGGGTTGATTTTTCTTTTTCTACTTGGGTGCCGGTAACCACAATCGGAATGTGACGGGTATCGGCTTCGGATTTGAGCAGGGTTAGCACATCCCAACCAGAAAGCAAAGGTACCAGGGGATTGAGGAAAATTAAACCGGGTTGCAGGCGACGAGCTTTTTCCAGTGCTTCGGTTCCCGAACGCGCGATCGCGACCTGATAGGCTTCGCTGGTAGATTGCAATATATTGGTAAAATCTTCGATATTTTTACCCGATGCATCTACGACCAACAGCAACAGTTGGTTGGAAGAGGATTGTCTTTTGCTTGGACGCTCCCTTCGGCGTCGCTCAGGGTCAGGCTCAGCACACCAGACAGCATGAGTGGATGGTGTGGTTTGGCTTCGCTCACTGCAAGTTGTGCCCGGTGCTGGTTCGCCACCCGCAGGTGGTTGGGGAGGCAACAGTAGGGTAAACTCGCTGCCTTTTCCTTCAGTGGAAGTAAAGGAAATTTCGCCGCCATGGAGTCGCGTCAGCCGTTGGGTAAGAACCAAGCCCAGCCCTGCCCCTTCAAATTGCCGGGTGAGGGGATTTTCGATTTGTTGGAATTTTTGGAAAATTAAATGTTGTTTGTCTTCGGGAATGCCAATGCCAGTATCCCAGACGCTAAAGGCAATCCAACCTGCCCGACGTTTGATGCGCAAGCCAATACGCGGTTCGAATTCGCTGGTTGCCAGTTGGGATTGGGAGCCCTCGTGGTTTGGTGGTGCTGGGTTTTCGGAAGTGTTATTGCCGCCGAGGGTAAATTTATAGGCGTTGGTAAGCAAATAGCATAGCATTTGCCGCAGGCGCAGTTCGTCCGCAACAATAGTTTCCAATCCCGGTTCGATTTCCACCGACACTTGCGGTTGGTTGCACTGGTTCGTTTCGCCGGTTTCGTTTTCTTGCTCGTTTTGCTCGTACTGGTATTCTTTATAGGCTTGTTTGGCTTGTTCTAAAGCGCGATCGCAAACTTGCCTGACGGAAACGGGTTCGGGATTGAGTTCTAGCTGTCCCGTTTCCAAACGAGTTAAATCTAAAATATCGTTGACTACACCCATCAAATGGCGACCGCTGCGATAAATAAGTTTGGCATAGCGCAGTTGCCGGTCGTTGAGCTTGCCCAATGTTTGTTCTTTCAGCAAGCTGGAAAGTCCCAATACGGCAGTTAGGGGCGTTTTGAGTTCGTGGCTTATGCAGGAAAGAAATTCATCTTTAAGGCGGTTGAGATGCACCAAATCGCGATTTTTGGCTGCCAGTTCTTGAGATAAATGTTCTTGTTCGGTGACATCTTGTGCCATCACCAGGTAAAAAGGCGTATTGCCTTCTGTAGCGGGGGAGGTTTCTTCGATGGCTATGGATGGCAGTAGAGGTCTTTCGCGAAACACCTCGGTATTGTTCGCTGCTGAGGATGGAGAGGGAGTGGATTTTTGTAGTTTTTTCGCTAAGGGATGGTTGAGTTTCACAAACCGTAAAATTTGCTCTTCCCCATTTTCTGTAGAACAAACGCAAATGCAACTACTATCTTGGGTGAGGTAGCAATGTTTGGTTTTGGGGAAATTGTCTTCTTCCAAGATTGTTATTTGATAGGGTGACGGGTTAAATGAATGATTTGTAGTAGTTTTTTGTAAAAAATTAATTGGCCTTGACTCGGATTGGGAAGCAAATGATTGCTTTTGAGCAGGTTCTTTTGAGGCAAACAACAAGAAAAGAACTTCTTTTTCTATAGACTCGGCCGACTCTAACTTGCCAATTTCCTGTTTCCAAGCTTGGTTGGTTAACCAATCGCGGCGGTTTTGACTGGGCCAAACCATGGGAATGGGAAGCTGTTCGAAAAAGGAAGTCCAGCTACGATCCTCTGATGGCGGATAAGATGAAGCCGTCGCAGCGGATTGTCCTGGATAATATTCTGCTAAAAATGCGGTTAAAGCTGGCAAATTCAACCATCCTAGATACTTGTCAGCCGAATCTACCAGAAGGCAAGGGGTTTGTTGCCATTGAGCGATTTGGCGGCGATAGGCTTGGTGATGGCACAGTTGCTCGATGCTTAAATTGGCTGGTAGCGTTGCTACTTCCTCCAGCAGATCGAGGTCTTGGATGCTGCTGTTTGCTTCAACCACTACAGGCGAGGGGGGTGAGCTTCTATATGGGGATTTGGCTTTCAGCCAACGATCCTGTTCGGATTGCACGGATTGTTGGAAATTAGATTCGTGCGCCTCAACCTGGATCTGGGTAAGTCTTCGACGTTGTTTGGGGTCAGTTTTCGACGTTTCCCCACCTGGGGTTTTCTCGGTTAAGCTTTGCATGTAGGCAAAATACCGGGCTAGGGAAATGGCACCAATGGGTCTTTGGTGGGAATCGACAACGGCTACACGTTCGCAATTTCCCTGACTGAACTGCGATCGCAGCTCGGCAACTTTCACAGAAGCAGGGATGCTAGGTGCTGGAGATATAAAGTCTTTCAGGCAGGGAGTAGAAGCAAACATAGCTGGAGTTCGGTACCAAATGGTGCTACTCGACAATCGACAAAGAATTCGTTGGGCTTAACGTTGGTTTTGCTTTTTTCTGCGTTTTCCGTTTCGTTGCGTTTGTGAGGAAAAATACTCTAACGAACAGATAGCCAAACTGGTTACAGGTTCATTATGACTTTGCCAAGGTGCTTGCACCCAATGTTTTTGACATTTGATTACAAATCGTTATTTTTGGTAAGATAACAGAAGCTTAAACAATTTTTTAAGATTTTGGCCGTGCTCAGGAGCCTTTGATTCTTGAGGGCTGGCAATTTGGGGTCTTAATGGAGAGAAGCACTAGCGCCCGCACCGCTCTGGAGCAAAAACGATCCAATTGATACTGCGATCGCTTTTAGACAGAGTTGGGTTTGGGGTTCTAACGGCTGTTACGGTTTGTTTTTTTGTTGTTGGCTACAAAGAAATCTTGTCTCAATACCTTGCGATTTGTACGTTTTTGCCTTCCGATACCCTTGCCGCCGATATAATCGATAAGTTAAGCGGCGAACGATACGCTGTGAAACGATTTCCAACAGAGACAGAATTTTTGGAATTTGTGGAAAATCAAAAGCACCGGATCGATTGTTTGATTTTACAGTCTACCTCTTCTCTGCCGTTGGTAACGCAACACTTGCGCGATCGCGCTACCTTTTTACCAGCGATGATTCTCACCACTACCCAATCCCCCCTATTCGAGTCCGAATATAGCGAAAATGGGGAACTGCCCAACCATCTATTGGCGACCGAACAGCGATCGCAATCTTCGGGTACCTCCGGTGCGAATACCCATTACTTTTACCACAGTGGGGAAGTGGTAACCACCATCGAACAGATAGATTTGTTAGAATCCGGCATCGAAAATGCGATCGCGCAATTTCTCAAACGCTCTCCTCAAAGCTTTCCCAGCGAAGGCAACGGCGATACCGAGATGGTCGTTGATGCTGAGGAAGGCTACCATTTTGTGGTAACTCACCAGCATCGTCTAGCAGAAAAATTAAAAGAACGATTGGGATATCTGGGCGTGTACTACAAACGCAACTCCGACAATTTCTTTCGCCATTTATCGCGCTCCGAGCAGAAGAAATTTCTAGAAGAATTAGAGTATAGATACCGAGAAATTATCATTAATTACTTTGGCAGTGACGATCGCACGGTCAACACCAAAATCGACGAAGTTGTCAATCTAGCTTTTTTCTCAGATATATCCGCCACACAAATTGTCGAACTTCACATGAACCTTATGGATGAATTTTCCAAACAGCTACAATTAGAAGGTCGTAGCGAAGAAATTTTACTTGACTATCGCCTAACTTTGATTGATACAATTGCCCATTTATGCGAAATGTATCGCCGTTCCATTCCCCAGGAATCGTCCTAAACCATCTGATTCCCACAACCGTGGTTGGTTTCCTTGCCCTAAAAGCGCTATTCTACTAGGCAATTTTGTCCACCTTACCCTACAGGCATTGGGAAAAAATATGAGGAGTTCTCGCAAAACCTATGTCCTAAAGCTCTATGTAGCTGGCAATACTCCCAACTCCGTTCGGGCGCTCAAAACCTTAAAAAATATTTTAGAACAGGAATTTCAAGGAGTTTACGCTCTGAAGGTGATTGACGTACTCAAAAATCCCCAACTCGCCGAAGAAGATAAAATTCTAGCGACCCCCACCCTATCCAAAATTCTCCCCCCACCGGTACGCAAAATCATTGGCGACCTTTCCGACCGGGAAAAAGTTTTAATTGGATTGGATTTGCTTTACGAAGAACTGCGAGATGATGAGGAGGAAATTTAGAGGCAGCACCTTCGTCTTGTAAATTGCAATTGTTTTGCTATCCGTTTTTATCGGTTACAATTTAGCCATTAGTCCCTAACTCTAAAGCAATAAAAATTTTCCGATCGAATTTCCGTAAATTTCCGCAATCCTTTAGCATGTGCAATTAAAATGACATCGAATAGTCCAAAGCAAGAGTTCTCCCCCAAAGAAATTGATAGTGTTGAGAAAATCCGCACTACAATCGAAGGATTTGATGATATCAGTCATGGTGGGTTGCCCGTTGGCAGAACCACTTTAGTCAGTGGGACATCGGGAACGGGAAAAACTTTATTGGCCGTACAATTTCTGTACAATGGCATCGTTCGTTTTGACGAACCTGGTGTATTTGTAACTTTTGAAGAATCGCCTACAGATATCATTAAAAATGCTTGTAGTTTTGGCTGGAACCTACAGCAATTCATCTACGAAGGTAAATTTTTTATTCTCGATGCTTCTCCCGACCCGGAAGGGCAGGAAGTAGTGGGCAACTTCGATCTATCGGCTTTAATCGAACGGTTGCAGTACGCCATTCGCAAGTATAAAGCCAAACGAGTTTCCATTGACTCCATCACCGCTATTTTCCAACAATACGACGCTGCTTCGGTGGTGCGGCGGGAAATTTTCCGCTTGCTTTCCCGATTGAAACAATTCGGTGTCACTACCATCATGACCACCGAACGAGAAACCGAATATGGTGCGGTGGCGCGGTTTGGTGTCGAAGAATTTGTTTCCGACAACGTAGTCATTCTACGCAACGTCATCGAAGGAGAAAGGCGGCGGCGGACCATTGAAATCCTCAAACTGCGGGGAACTACTCACATGAAGGGAGAGTATCCCTTTACCATCACCAACGAGGGAATTAATATCTTCCCGTTGGGTGCCATGCGTCTAACCCAACGTTCCTCCAACGTGCGGGTTTCTTCCGGGGTCCAAGCGTTGGATCGAATGTGTGGCGGTGGTTTCTTTAAGGACTCAATTATCTTAGCCACTGGCGCTACCGGTACTGGCAAAACCCTGTTGGTGAGCAAATTTTTGGAAGAAGGGTGCCAGCAGGAAGAACCGGCTCTCCTATTTGCTTATGAAGAGTCACGCGCCCAACTACTGCGCAACGCCCAATCTTGGGGCATTGACTTTGAAGACATGGAAAAGCGGGGATTGTTAAAAATTATCTGCGCCTATCCCGAATCGGCAGGATTGGAAGACCATTTACAACTCATCAAAACCGAAATTTCTACCATGAAACCAACGCGCCTGGCAATTGATTCTCTGTCAGCGTTGGCGCGCGGGGTTAGCAACAATGCTTTTCGCCAGTTTGTCATTGGGATAACTGGCTACGCCAAACAAGAAGAAATTACCGGCTTTTTCACCAACACCACCGACCAATTTTTGGGGTCTAACTCCATTACCGATTCCCATATTTCCACTATTACCGACACGATTTTGATGTTGCAATACGTGGAAATTCGCGGCGAAATGGCGAGGGCAATTAACGTGTTTAAAATGCGCGGTTCTTGGCACGATAAGGGCATTCGCGAATACACGATTACCGATGTGGGTCCGGAGTTCAAAGATTCGTTTCGCAACTACGAACGGATTATTACCGGTTCGCCTACCCGCGTGGGTGTGGATGAAAAAAGCGAACTCTCGCGGATTGTTAAAGGCGTACAGGAAAAGGGCGATCGGGAAAATACCTAAAAGTTTAGGCTTTTAATGCCCGGCGTGCCAGTTTGACGTAGCTTTTCACCGTTTCGTACGGCATTTGCAAATCTTGCGCGATCGCTTGTAGGGATTCGCCAAACTCGCGCCTGGCTAAAATGGTCGCTCGAATTTCGCATACGGAATGGGCGCGGGTTCGGCCGGTACGTTTTTGGGTAGCCATAAGCATTTGTGTTAGCTGTTCGATGCGTTGGGCCAGTTGGTCTTCTACGGGCAAAACTTCTTGCAGTGAGCGTAGCCGAACTGCTGAGTGTAGGTTGCTTTTTTGAGGCCCCCGACGGGTTTGACCCAATCCAAAAGGGGTTTTGTGGCCGGTTCCGCAGTAGGGTGCTAAGTTGGCTAGGGCCGAAAATAGCTGGTGAAATTCTGGATGTTGCCGACCTTGGGTACTGACACAAAACTCCACTTTTCCGGTAAATCCGGTAATCGACCCCCGTTTTCCTGCTGCTACTTTCACCGAAGATAGTTGGTGGCGGGCGATCGCGACATGTTCGTCTACCCATTTCAAAAAAGCATCGGTATCGAAGGGCATTTCCGAAAAATCATTCCACCGGCGCAGGTAGCTGTGAAACACATTCACGGGAACCGGTAGAGGTAAGTGATGCCCTTGGTGGCGAAATCCAGTGGGGCTAACAAAACTTAACGTCACCGATCGCAAGGGTTTGCTTTGCCACAATTGCCGGTAAGTCGTAGGTGGATGGGAAATGCGAATTGAGTTGATTCGCAAAGGGGCATTGTGCAGTTCCACAATTTCGGGAGGATTTTGCAACCACTCGCGCATCCATTTGGCGACGGGTTGGGATAAAGCCGTAACGTACCAGCGGTAGCTAGATCCCGATCGCAGCAATACCTGCCTGCCGCTGTTTTCCAAATCTCCTTCCAGACGGGATACGGTAAAAGGTTTTTCTGACTGACCATCGTGCAGGTAAGCTGACAGAGCTGGGTCTTGCGATCGCACTTGGTCGAGAAACCAAGCGTGCAAACCAATAGCGTATTGCGGGAAAAGAGATACATCCCTTTCCGGAGAAAGCTCAAAAACAAAACCCACCAAGGGAAGATCCGCAGGCCAAGAATTTTCCTGAGAAACGACGGTAGCGGTAGCAGAGTTGAGTTGGCGTTTGTAGGACGGCATAACCTTCCTCTCTAATGGTATCTTATAGGCATAGTAGCAAATTTTCCATCCCCTTCTGGGGATCCTTTTGTTTCCTATTTACTACTCAAAGTTCGCCATCTTGTTCTCTATTGTTCCTTTTTGTTCCCTATTGCTTACTTATTGTTCCCTAAGACTATTCCTTCTCAACTTGGCTCATGTTTCCGAGTTGCCAAGCAATCTCATAAAACTGATACAATCAAAGCGAACAGTAGAACCATTCCGCTGTATAAAATTATCGACAAAAATGAGATTTTTGAACTTGGCTCCAGCTATTTCCCTGTCCGTTGCTGGATTATGTTCCTGTTTCTGGGGAACTATAGACACTTCTATAGCTACGGCCCAAATTGTTCCCGATCGTACTCTCCCGCAAAACTCTACTGTAACTAGGAACAACAATACGCTCACTATAGAGGGTGGCACCACAGCCGGCAGCAATCTTTTTCATAGCTTTCGGGAATTTTCCGTACTCACCGGTCAGTCTGCTAAGTTTGATAACGCTGCTTCTATAC